>JACCYX010000161.1 GCA_013696265.1 Chloroflexia bacterium | reverse complement strand
GAATCAGGACGGTGGCGGCCGCGCAGACGACATCCGCGCCGGCGCTGACGAACTTGTACCCGAACCGGTCGACCAGCACGCCCCCCAGCACCCCGACGATCAACCCCGGCAGGAAGACGGCGAATCCGACCAGGCCCGCCTTCGACGCGCTGCCGGTCGTGCTGAGCACGAACCAGGGCAGCGCTACCACACTTAACTGCCGGCCAAAGAGGCCGACAATCGTGGCCGCAAGCAACCCGTAGAGCGGCGCTTTCGAACGCGTCCTGGCCGGGTCATTCATCGGATCGCCCCTCGGGCGGGACGACGGGGTAGAAGCCGATCAGCCACTCGTAAAGCTGGCGATCCCGGTCGAGGTCTTCCTCTTCGCCATGCGTTCCGAAGACCGCCCGCGCCTCGAACGCCTCGTGCAACTCGTTGACCTTGCGTCTGAATTCGGCCACCTCTTCATTGGAGAACCGGTACCACTTGCGGCCCACCACGAGGCGGCGCGGCGCGATCGCATCCTCATGGGTCGCGTCCAGGTCGATCAGCCCGGTGTCGACCGCGCGCCGGATCTCACCGGCAACCTCGTCGAGAATGAAGGAGAGGTAGACCTCCAGGGGAGAACCGTCGTTGGCGCCGGTGCCCAGCAAGGACTTGTCGACCGTCAGCCGATAGGCGGTCGCGCGGTAACGCTTCTCGACAATCCCGGAGACGAGGCGCGACTCGACCACGGTCACCAGGTCGTGGGTTTCCAGCAACTTGATGTGGTAGTAGAGCTTGGTCCGGGGCGTATCAAGCAGGGTTGCCAGTTCGGTGACGGTCCGTGGCTGTTGGCGCAGCAATTCGAGCATGCGCAAGCGCAACGGATCGGCGATTAGCCGCAGGACTTCGGGGTCCCGCAGCACTCGAATCTCGCGGTCGATCGTCATGGCATACTCCGATTGTCAGCGAGTATTCAACACATTTAGATCATTCATAGTATCATGAATGGCCAATGCCAGGACGAGGATATGGTCGCATGAGCGGCGATTCGGGTTATGAGCAAGCAGGGAGGCGCCCGAGCGGATACCTGGCCTGGTCGATTGATCCAATGCCGCCACGCCGTCGTAGGTACCGGCAGGACACGTTCGCCATCGCGCGATGGCGTCGCAACGACGCGCCCTCTCGGCGCCACGTCAGGAGAATCCCCATGGTCCAGGTAACGACCGCCCTGCTCGCCACGATGGAAGCGAAACCGGGCAAGGAAGCCGAAGTCGCCGAATTCCTGAAGAGTGCCCTGCCGATCGTGCAGGGAGAGCCGGAGACCGTCGCCTGGTTCGGGATCCAGCTCGGCCCCTCGACCTTCGGCATCTTCGACGCGTTCCCCACCGACGCCGGACGCCAGGCCCACCTGACGGGCGAAGTGGCCGCGGCCCTGATGGAAAAGGCGCCGGACCTTTTCTCCAGCCCGCCGGACATCAAGCAGATTGACGTGCTGGCCTCGAAACTTCCGGGATAGCGTTACCCGAACTGATCGGTCTCCGGCCAATCCGTGATCCCGGCGAGCAATTCCTGCATTGCCGGGATCACGTCCCCGAAAAATGCGCCGAAGTCCTGGGGCAACGAATTGAAGACGAACGCGGCCGTGGTGCCGTCCCCTCGCCGGACCAGCCAGGCGCAGTTCGAGCCTTCGAGCGCGCCTGAATGGGTCCACTCGTAGCCGCCGTCCGCCGCCACGCTGTTCCAGCCCAGCCCCAGCGACGTCTCGGCATTGCCGACGCCGGCCGCCGCCGATGGTGGCCGCGGGGTGGTTTCCATAAGCGTGACCGCGTCCGGCGTGAGCAGGGCCGTGCTCCGTTTGCCGTCGACCGCCAACGCGAACCGGATCGTGTCCGCCGCCGAGGCGATCCAGCCGCCGTGGGCGTCGAGCCCAGGCATGGAGTACCCGCCGTACCCGACCGGCGCGAAACCCTCTCCCGGATACACGCTCTCCCGGGTCGGCAGACCCGGCGGCGAGTAGTACCGAACCTCGCCCTCCATTCGCTCGGCGAGCGTGGTGCCGCCGATCGCCATCGACGTGGCGCCGGCCGGAACGAGCACCTCGTCGATCGTGAACTGCTCGTAAGGCTGTCCGGAGAGGTGCTCGATGACGCGTCCGAGCACGTTGAACCCAAAGTTCGAGTAGGCGCTCACCGTGCCGGGATCGAAATCGAGCGGCTGGCCGAGCATGTAGCGGATGATCGTTGTCGGGTCGGCGGGGCTTTCGGCGCCGAACACGTGGGATGCCATCACCGACCCTGCCGGGTACTGCGGATCGAAACCGGTTGCGGAGCTGTTCCAGCCGCCAGAATGGACGAGCAGGTGCTCAACGGTGATCGTGTCCAGCCGGGCATCGTACGGTGCGTTCGCCGGACCCTCCAGCGCCAGCAACGGGAAGACCGGTGTATCGAGTGCGATTTCGCCCGCGTCGATCAGCTTCAGGATGGCGACCGCCGTGATCGGTTTCGTATTGCTCGCAATCCGGAACCGCGAACCTGTCCCGACCACTTCGCCATCCTCGACGCTGGCGTACCCGAACGCCCGGTTGTAGACCAGGCGTTCGTCCCGCGCGATCGCGAGCTGGCCGCCCGGCAGGTTCCACTTCGGCATCGTTGCAAACATCAGCGCGTCGAAATCGGCCAGTTCGGGCACGGCCTCGCCGCTGACAGGCACATCGCCGGCCGGAACTGGCGAGGCGATGGGTGTGGCGCTTGTCTGCGCCATCGCCGTCCGCACTGGTATTCCGGCCAAACTGACGCCAACCGCACTCATGTGCAGGGCGCGCCGGCGGTCGATCGAAAACGCGCGACGGTGACGGGCGGCGTGATCCACAAGACCTGATCCTTACGCACAGGCGATTCGTTTGGCTGGGACCCACAGTCCACGCGGCGAGCGTACGGTCGATCATGAAACCGGCGTTGGATCCCGCAAGCCCCGCGTTCGCGCTGAAGCCGTCGGAGGACAGGCGATCAGAAGAGCCGTGACCGGTACTCTTCCTTCCGCTTGCCGAGCGACTCATCGGGCAGGGGCAAATCCTTCAGTTCGCAGCCGATAGCCCGCATGCTCGGGATCGTCTCGGGATCGGGCCAGGTCTCCGGCTTCCAGAGCCCGGAGCGCAGGAACGAGCGGTCGCAGTGCATGTAAACCTCGTCGATCTCCACCACCATCGCCAGCTTCGGCGCCCGCCCCTGGAGGGCCATCGACTGGAGCAAATCGGGATCGGTGGTGATGAAGCAGCGGCCATTGACGCGCAGGGTTTCATCGACATTCGGGATCATGAAGAGCAGACCGATGTGGCCGTTGTCGAGGATGTTGCGGTGGCCATCGACCCGCTTGTTTCCGAGCCGATCGGGAATCGCGATCGTCGCCGGACCGAGAACGCTCACCACGCCAAGGGTGTCGCCCTTTGGCGAAACGTCGCAGTTGCCGTCGGCGTCGGCGGTTGCGATCAGGAAGAACGGCGACCGGGCGATGAACTCCTCGGCCAGCGGCGTGAGGTGCGTGGCGTGCTTCTCGGCGATCGCCTGGCTGGGCACGCCGTTGACCGTGTAGAGATCGGCGGCGGCGGTCACCTGGTGCGCGCGCAGCCGCGTAATCAGGTCGCTCTTCACCTCGGTTGCCATGCGCCTCGTCCTTTGCCGTGCCTGACTGAACTATCCCGCGAAACCTGCACGCATCGTAGCAGATGGATTCCGATTCCCAAATTGTCATTCCGAGCTTGCGAGGAATCTTTGGGCAACGCCGATCGTCAGCGTCCAAAAAGATTCCTCGTTCCTCGGAATGACAAACAGCCGACGTTCAGGATGATCGCGGATTGGACATGGGATGGGCCGGCTGGCTTGCCGGCCCATCCCCTCGTATATCGTCCGGAAAGTCGAGGTCTATGTCGTGGCCGCCGCGAAGCGCTCGGACACGGCGGTCCAGTTCACCACGTCCCACCAGGCCGCCAGGTAGTCGGCCCGCCGGTTCTGGTATTGCAGGTAGTAGGCGTGCTCCCAGACATCGATCCCCAGGATCGGGACGCCAGTGCCATCCATCAGCGGGTTGTCCTGGTTCGGCGTGCTCAGCACCGAGAGCGTGCCTTCGTTCGCCACCAGCCAACTCCAGCCCGAACCGAAGCGCGCGAGTCCGGCGGCGGCCACCGCCGCCTGCATCTCTTCCAGGCTGCCGAAGTCGTTCGCGATGGCGTCCGCCAGCTCGTCGGATGGCTCGGTGGTGTCGGGCGTCATAATCTCCCAGAACATGGTGTGGTTGTAATGGCCGCCGCCATTGTTCCGCACGGCGGTCCGGATTTCCTCGGGCACCGCGTCCAGATCCGAAATCATCTCTTCGATGGAAAGGGCCTGGAGATCCGGATAGTCCGCCACCGCCCGGTTGAGGTTGTCGACGTACGCCTGATG
>JACCYX010000155.1 GCA_013696265.1 Chloroflexia bacterium | reverse complement strand
ATGTGATCGAAGTCGAAGCCGATGGCGGTGGTGTAGGCCTCGCGCAGGTGGGCGATCGCCTCGGCGGCGGTCGCCGCGCCCTCGGCCAGCGGCCCGTCGATCGCGGCGGCCGGGATCCCGGCGAGGTCGTCTTCCGTAATGCCGTAAATGCCGTAGGTTTCCGCCACCAGTTCCGGGGCCCCGTCGCGCTCGCTCCCGAGCGGATCGAGCCGGACCGCGAGGTGCCCGTATTCCCGGATGCCGTTCGCGAGTCCGACGGCGGCGGCCACCTTGCGGACATCCACGGCGGATGTCTCCGGCGCGGCGGCTCCGTTGGGCGATCGGGTTGGTTCCGGGGAAGTGGGAGTGAACGTGTCGAAGAACTGGCGAGACTCATCGTCGACCGACTGGGGATCGGCCTGGTACCGATCATAGAGTTCCAGCACATAGCCAGCGTTGGGCCCAAAAAACGCGCGTAGATCGCCCATTGTTCGTTCCGTTTGGCTCCTCGATGCGGGGCTGCCACGATGCGGCCACCGGCATCATCCGCAAGGTCGTTCGCCGCTCGATCGTCACGTGAACCGGGAGGCGAAGTTCGGAAGAGCGTTATCGTCGTGCCGCCCGCGAAGCGAGCGCGCAACCTGTGTCCGAACCTTCCACGTCGCACAGGAGTTTAGCATACCGGACACCTGATCCGGGATGGGAATTGGCCTTTTGGCCTGAACTACCGTCGCTTTCCCGAGCCGGATCGTGTGCATTGCCAGCCACCGCCGACGCTGTGACTCTTTTTACGAATCCGTTGACGATTCGTTAAGGCGGTCACGGCAAGCCGCCGTGCGACGGCACGTTCCTGGCGCCTTCGTGATACCTTGGCCAGCCTGTGCCGCGGCGCCGAATACACGCTATTCTGAATGGAACCACGGGACCACGGGAGCACACGTCCGCCTGCCTATTGGCTGCAAGCAACATGAAAGGCGCCGGATCATGACCGACCGGGCCGGGGAACGGACACCGGACACCGGACACGCCTTCCAGGGAGGGACGGGGATGTCCGCCCTGGAGGCGGCCGCGGCGCTGGGTCTCAGCGAACGCACCATCCGCCGTGCCATTGCGCACGGTTACCTCAATGCCGTCAAACGGGGCGGCGTCTATCGGATCGCCCCGGACGACCTCGCGCGATACGACACGTGGCGCAACGTTTCAGGGTCGCTCGCCCCTCGGCACCGCCCCCATCCCCAGCCACCCATCCTTCTTTCCGGACGTGCCCGGACGCGGCCATTCAACGTTCCCCGGCCCCTGACCCCGCTCCTCGGCCGGGAGCGGGAGCTTGAGGAACTTCGTGCGCGGCTGCTCGACGAGGACGTGCAACTCGTCACCCTCACCGGACCGGGCGGGGTTGGTAAAACGCGGCTGGCGATCGAGGCGGCGACCACGCTCCGCGATGCGTTCGACGACGGCGTGTGGTTCATCGACCTCCTGCCGCTGACGGACCCGGCGCGGGTTGCCAGCGCGATCGCGCGGGCGCTCGGGATCCGGGACACCGCCGGTCGATCGCTCATCGGTCGCCTCAGCGCCTTCCTGGCGCGGCGCGAAGCGCTGCTCATCCTGGACAATTTCGAACGAGTGGCCGATGCCGCGCCGTTGCTTGTCACGCTCCTCGGCGCTTGCCCCAGGTTGAAGGTGCTCGTCACTAGCCGCGTCTCGCTCCATGTCTCGGGAGAACGCCAGTTCCCGGTTTCACCGCTCGAATGCCCGGACGCCTCCGCCAGCCTGACCCTGGCGGAGGCCGCCAGTTCCGGCGCGGTTCGCCTTTTCGTCACGCGCGCGGAAGCCGCGTGGCCGGAGTTCGAGCTGACCGAGGCAAACATGGCGGCGGTGGCGGCTATCTGCCAACGTCTCGATGGCTTGCCGCTCGCCATCGAACTGGCGGCGGCGCGGGCGAAGCACCTGAATCCCCCGGCCATGCTCACGCGGCTGAACCGGCGCCTCGAACTCCTGACGGGCGGGATGCGGGATCAGCCGGCCCGGATGCAATCGATGCGGGATGCCGTGGCCTGGTCGTACGATCTGTTGACCCCTGGCGAGCAACGCCTCTTCCGTCGCCTTTCGGTCTTCGTCAATGGCTTCACCCTGGGCGCGGCGGTCGCCGTCGGTGACGAAGACGAACCCGGCGCCGGGAACCAGCGCCAGCTACTGGATGGCGATCCGGCTTTCGCGCCCCCCGGTTCTCCTTCCTCCGTGCTGGACGGTGTGATCTCGCTGATCGACAAGAGCCTGGTGGAACACGCGCGAGAGCCGGTCGGCGAGCCACGCTTCACCATGCTGGAAACGCTCCGCGAGTATGGACTGGAGCGGCTGGAGGCAAGTGGCGAGCGGGACGTCACCCAAAGGCGCCACACCGCCTGGTGTCTCGCGCTGGTCGAGTCGGTCGAAGCGGAGCGGGTCGGACTGGCGCCTCCAGCTGGCGGCGATCGGCTCGGGCCGGACCGGGACAACGTACGGTTTGCCCTGCAATGGCTCAGGGACCGGGGTGAGGCAAGCACAGGATTGCGGCTCGCCAGTGCCCTGTGGCCCCTGTGGCTGGAGCGAGGCGAAGTCTCCGAAGGTCGGGCCATGCTGGCCGCCTTTCTGGCGTTGCCGGGCGCGTCATCCGGGGAACCCGCCCGGGCGCGGGCCCTTTGCGTCACGGGAGCCCTTGCCCAGGCCCTCGGCGATCACGATCAGGCGGCGGAGTTGAGCCGGGAGGCGCTGATTGCCTTTCAGCACCTGGGAGACGTGCGGGGCGAGGCCTTCGCGCTCAACACCCTTGGGCTCGACGCCATGATCCAGGGGGACAACGCGTCCGCTGACGCGTTCCTGCGGGACAGCCTGGACCGATTCCGAAGCGTGGCCGATCCTCGGGCGGGTGCCTGGGCACTGCGTCACCTGTCCAGCGTCGCCTTTCGCGCGGGCGACGTGACGCGGGCCGTGGCGCTCGCCGAGGAAGGGCTGGCAATTGCCCGCCTGGCGGGCCGTCACCTGGACGTCGCGCGACTCCTGCTCAATCTCGCCCACGCGGCTACCTTGCGGAGCGATCTGGAGCGCGCTGAAGCGCTGGGTAAGGAAGCCCTCGATCTCTTCCAGATCGACGGGGATCGCTGGGGCGTGGCGGACGCGCTTCAGCGTCTCGGGCAGGTGGTCTTTGAACAGGGAGAGCTGGCGCGGGCGGCGGCCCTGTTGGACGCAAGCCATAGCCTTTTCCAGGAGATTGGCGACCCCGAGGGGCTGGTGAGTGTCGTGGTGCTCCTCGGCTGGCTGCACCGGGCCCAGGGTTCCCCTGCCACGGCGGAGGATCTCATCGCCGAGGGGCTGGCGATTGCCCGGCGGCAAGGCAATCCATCGCGAATCGCCTCGGCCTTACTTGGGCATGGCGCACTCGCCCTGGATC
Organism: Chloroflexia bacterium; assembly: GCA_013696265.1. GTDB lineage: Bacteria > Chloroflexota > Chloroflexia > Thermomicrobiales > UBA6265 > JACCYX01. The sequence goes on along the minus strand of JACCYX010000155.1, from coordinate 59 downwards.
GAGGCGACCGCGCCGCGGCGGGTGCGGCGTGGAAGGAGAGCCTCCGCCTGGCCCTGGCC
>JACCYX010000048.1 GCA_013696265.1 Chloroflexia bacterium | reverse complement strand
GCGGCCGGTGTGCCCGGTTCCCCTCCCTGCGCCTCGAGCGCAAGCGCCGGCAAGAGCAACACCACGATCAACGCCAGGACGGCTGTCCAGGGTGCGACACGCTTGATCATCCCTTGCCCGCTTTCTGTTGTGCGCCGTCAATTCATGCAAGGGTCCCGTCAGACTGCCCGATGTCAACTGCCACCGGGCAGGCGCCGTTCGAATACGACTGTGGCTTTGAACATATGTTTTCACGAATCAAGCTGTGTAGACCTGATTATGAAAGGAGTCCGCTCCCTTCACAAATATTAAAGCTTTATGGCGCCAGTATGGACCTGCGCGACGAAAAGTCAATGGATCGTGCGGGCTCGGGAATTCACCGGTCGTGCATTCTCAAGCGAATGCGGGAGAACCAGGCTTTGGTTTTGGCATGGCCGATGTTCCGGCGGGTGTTCACGAACGCCGGGGAAACACCCCCTGAGACACTCCGACGTTGAGTTGGCGGTGCTTGGGGCCTACAATACCTTCGTCTTCGTCAACCGGATAGACGCGCGGTCATTCGCCTCAGCGGCACATGGAACTTCAGTTCGCCAGCTGGCGGGCCTGTGAGCGGCACCAGCGCAACCCAGGGAGCACTATCGCCATGTCCAGGAACATCACTCGTCACATGTCGTCGCGCCGGTCGATCGTCAAGGCCGGAGCCGCGCTCGGCGGCGCCGGGATCATTGGCGCGCGCGGATCGGCCCTCGGCCAGGACGCCTCTCCGGCGGCCTCACCCGCCGTCTCCGCTCCACCATCGGTCGTGGCCGAACGCGCATCCGGCGAAGTTCGGCTGGCCGGGGCGGGTGACGCCATTGGTCAGGAGATTATCCAGGCCCAGCTCGACGGGTTCAGCGCCATGTACCCGAATATCTCCGTCACCTTCGAGAACATCCCCGCCGAGTATCTCGTCCAGATTCAGACCGCGATCGCCGCCGGAAATGCGGCGGATGTCTTCTTCGTGCAGAACGAATTCGCCCAGGATTTCATGTCCCGCGATGTCCTGCTCCCCATTGATGATTACATGGCTGAGGATGGCATCACCGCCGACATGTACTACGAACCGTTGATCAACGCCTACACCTGGCAGGACCAGTTGTACGGGTTGCCGAAGGACTGGTCGCCGATCGGCGCCGTCTACGACCCGGCCGCGTTCGAGAGCGCCGGCGTCACCATGCCCACCACCTGGGACGAGCTGCGCACGGCGCTGCAGCAACTGAAGGACGCGACGGGATCGACCGCCCTTGCCCTCGATCCCAACTTCGACCGTTTCGTGATCTTCATGTACCAGGCCGGCGGCTCGATCACCAATGAAGACGTGACGGCCATCACCCTCGATTCGCCAGAGGTGACCCAGGCGCTCGAATATTTCTACGGGTTGTATACGGATGGCCTCTCCGCCACATCGGTCGACATCGGCGCGGGTTGGCCGGGGGACGCCTTCGTCCAGGGCTTGACGTCGATGGTCTTCGAGGGCAACTGGATGTTCCCGACCCTCAACGATCAGGCTCCGGACAAGGCATTCGCGGTCGCGGAACTGCCACAAGGACCCGCCGGGCCGGGCACGCCCGCCTTCACCCAGGCCTACTCGATCTTCGCGGGCAGCCAGAATCCCGATGCTGCCTGGGTCCTCACCCAATATCTGACTGGCGCCGAAGGGGTGCGGGTCATGATGCCGTATGGCCTCGCGCTTCCCCCGTTGCCCGCGCTCGAGGGCGAGTTCCTCGAATTGTGGCCGGAACGTGCGCCGTACCTCGCCGCTGGCGAGTACGCCACCTCCGTGCAGTACGGCCCAGGCGGCCAAACGTTCGCCACCGATGCCAACGCCGTGCTGCAAACGCTGTTCGCCGGCCAGATCGACGTGACCGAGGCCCAGGCCGAGCTTGTCGCCGCGGCGGAAGCCAACATTACGCTCAACAGCTAGCTCGAATTACTCGCGAAGGCGGCCCCTGCCTCGGGGCCGCCCTGGCTCCTTTCCTGTAGGAGCATCGTGAGCCGGCGCCTGGACAACACCAACGGCGGGGGTTGAGCGTGTCTGGATTCCCTTCTCGAAAGCCTCGTAATCCATTGGCGGCGGAGGATGCCATCGCCGGTTGGGTGTTCATTGCCCCGGCCCTGATCGTGCTCACCCTTTTCGTCTTCTGGCCAATCGTCCAGGTCTTCCGGGTGAGCCTTTATGAGTGGAGCCTGATCGAACCCAGAGGGCCATTTCGGGGATTCGCAAATTTTCGCGACCTCTTCCGGGACCCCGATTTTGAGATCGCACTGCGAAACACAATCTGGTTTTCGCTGGGTGTCGTTCCGGTCCAGACGTTCCTGGGCGTGCTCCTCGCCGTGCTTGCCAACCGGGCGATTCCGGGCAAGGCGTTTTTCCGGACCGCCTTCTACTTTCCATCGATCAGTTCGTCGGTTGTGATTTCCGTGATTTTCATCTGGCTGTATCAGCAAAACGGCCTGATCAACTTCGCGCTGCGCAAGATCGGATTCGGCACTCCGCAACCACCGTGGCTGAGCAATCCAAAGGGAATCTTCGAAATGCTGCTGGGGTCGGTCGGGGTCGACAACGTCACCCCCTGGCTAGCTGGTCCCAGCGTGGCCCTGGCGTCGATCATGATGATGAACATCTGGACCACGATGGGCTCGATGATGGTGATTTTCCTGGCTGGCCTCCAGGGGATCTCGGAAGACCTCTATGAAGCCGCGTCGCTCGACGGGGCGAACAAGCGCCAGCAGTTCTTCCAGATCACGATCCCGATGCTGCGTCCGGTGATCTTTTTCGTCACGACCCTTGGCTTCATCGGCACCTTCCAGGTCTTCGACCAAATTTTCGTGATGACACCGGGAGGCTCGCCGGCGAAGACCACGCTGACCCTTGGCTACCTGGTCTATGAAGAGGCATTCCGGGGTTTCGCGATGGGCCTGGCCTGCGCGATAGCCGTCGTGCTTTTCGCGATCATCCTGTCGATCTATTTCATCCAGCGCCGGTTCATCAAGGAATCCGGTCTCGAATAGTCCGTCGCCAAGGAGTGAGAGCGTGGTTGCGAACCCCATGTCCGGCCCAAAACAGGGGACGGGACCGGTTGCTGGATCGAAGACACCGGCCGAGCGAACGGTGCAAGTCATTGTCTTCGCAATCCTGGTCTTCGTCGCGCTGCTCATGTTCGTGCCCTTCGCCTTCAGCATCGCCACGTCGTTCAAGACGAGTCCGGAGGCCGCCCAACTCTCCTTTGGCAACATGTTCTGGCCGAACGCTCCGACGACCGCCGCTTACCAAACCGCGTTCGATTCCAATATCGCGCGCTGGTTCTTCAATTCAGTCTTCATCGCCCTCATCTGGATCGCGGGCCGGGCGATCATGGACACGATGGCGGGCTACGCGTTCGCGAAGATGGAGTTTCCAGGTCGCAAGTTCCTCTTCCTGCTGGTTCTTGGGACGATGATGGTGCCCGGCATCGTGACGGTCATCCCCAAGTTCATCGTGCTTGACGATCTGGGACTGCTCAATACCTACGGAGCACTCACGATTCCGTTCCTGGCCGACGCATTCGGCATTTTCCTGATGAAGCAGTTCTTCGAAAGCATCCCGAGGGACCTCGAGGAGGCCGCCCGGATCGATGGCGCCAGCCGGTATCAAATCTTCCGGCAGAT
>JACCYX010000538.1 GCA_013696265.1 Chloroflexia bacterium | reverse complement strand
AGTAATCGAAGCGCACGCCGTCGTCGAAGAAGATGCGGTAGAAGGGATCGACCGGCACGAGGTCGATAGAGTCCTTCGGGTCGCGCCCGGCCAGCTCGAAGAGTTCGTCGAAGAGCCAGGGCGCGGTGATCACGGTGGGACCGCCGTCGAACGCGAACCCGTCCTGGCGGTAGACGTACGCCCGGCCACCGGGCTGGTCCCGCTGTTCGAGGATGGTGACGTCGTGCCCGCGCGCCGCCAGCCTGACCGCGGCCGCCAGACCGCCGAACCCGCTTCCGATGACAGAAATGCGCATGAGGTTGTTCCCGATCGTCCCGATTCACCGTGTGTGGAGTGCCCGCTTCGTGCCATGATTGGTCACGTCAATGTGCGTTTCAGCATACCGTTGTTCGGTAGCGTCGATTGGTCCTCGTCCCGGAAAGTGCGGCATTCGTGAAGGCATCGCTCCCCACCCGCCTGCTGCTGATCGTCCAACTCATTGCGGCGATCCGGGTGATCGCCCGCCTGATCGCCAGCGCCAATGGACAGCGGATCGTGACGGTAACGCCGGACACTTCCCTGAGTCCCGGTTCGGTGACGGTGATCGTGCCCGTGCTCAACGAAGCCAAACGCCTCGGTCCCTGCCTGGAGGGGCTGATCGCGCAGCCTGGAATCGTCACGAGCATCCTGGTTGTGGACGGCGGCTCCCGCGATGGCACCCAGGCCCTGGTCGAACGGTTCGGAGCGCGGGATTCGCGAATCCGCCTCGTCGATGCGGCGCCCGTGCCCGATGACTGGAACGGCAAGACCTGGGGTCTCCAGGTGGGTTGGGAGCAGCTGGACCCGGACACCGCCTGGGTGCTGACGGTGGATGCCGATGTCCGGCCCAGGCCGGCTCTCGTCGCCTCGCTGCTGGGGCACGCCGCAACGACCGGCCTGGAAGCGTTCAGCGTGGCGACCCCGCAGCGGCTCTCCGGCGGCGGCGAAGCGATCGTCCATCCGGCCCTGCTAGCGACCCTGGTCTACCGCTACGGCATCCCCGGCTCGGCCACCACCGATGTGGATGCGGTCCAGGCCAACGGGCAGTGTTTCCTGGCGAGGGTGGACGCGCTGCAACGCATCGGCGGGTTCTGGAGCGGCCGGGGTGCAATCTCGGAAGACGTGACGATTGCCCGGTCGCTGGTAGCCCGTGGGGTAGCGGTCGGCTTCTTCGAGCCGGCCGATGGCGTTGAACTCGTCGACGTGGAAATGTACGATGGCTGGCGAGACGCGTGGAGGAACTGGACGCGCTCGCTGCCGATGCGGGACCACCACTCCGGCCCCCGCTGGTGGGTGCGGATGCTTGACATGACCCTGACCATGGGGTTGCCGATCGTCGTCCTGCTCGCCAGCGTCAGGCGCCTCCGATCCGGCTCGCCGGACCGCCAACTGCTGATCCGGCTCAACATCGGTCTGGTCGCGATGCGGTATGGTGTGGCTGCCGGCCTGCGCCGGGCCTATCGCGAGACGCCGCCAACCTCCTGGCTCGCACCGCTCCTCGATCCCGCCGCGTGCGTCAAGCTCTGGCTCGCCGCCCTCCGGCGACATCATGAGTGGCGTGGCCGCCTGATCGTCCGCGCGACCGAGCATAGCGTTCTACCCATTGGAGAGGCTCCACCCCCATGAGCGATTCCGTTTCCCTCGACCGGCCGATCGCCGCCGATCGCTCGGCCACCCGCGCCACGCGGTCGCGACCCCTGATGAAGTGGGCGACGTGGCTCTTGATCGGGCACCTCGTCGCGCTGCTGTTCGGCCTTGCGGGACTGCTGATCGCGATTCCCAATCCCGAATTGTGGGCGGATTCATCGTACGGGCCACGCGCCTACGACTTCGGGATGAAATACGGCGGCGCCACGCACATCATCTTTGGCGCCGCCGCAATGTTCGTTTACGGGATGGCCGTCATTGGCCTGCGGAAGACGGGCATCTTCTTCGCCTGCTCCACGGTCATTTCCCTGGCCTCGGAGCTGATCGGGACCAGCACCGGCGAGCCGTTCGGCAACTACGCCTACACTTCGTTCCTCGGCTACAAAATCTTCGACCACGTTCCGTTCTCGATTCCGCTGTCATGGTTCTACGTCGGGTTCGCCACCTTCCTGATCGGTTACGTGCTCGCGGACCGGCTGTCGCTCAACCCGAAGTCGCTCTTCGCGATCATTTTCGGCGGGTGGCTGCTGACGGTCTGGGACCTTGTGCTGGACCCGGCGATGGCCCACGAATCGCTGGGCGTCAGGTTCTGGACGTGGAGTGAAACTGGCTCGTACTTCGGGATGCCGGGGCAGAATTTCTTCGGCTGGGCGCTGACCGCCGTGCTCTTCATGGGCCTGGCGCGATGGCTCTGGATGGCTTCGCCACCCACGGACGGCCGGTCGCCGCGGGTCTGGTTCCCGGTCGCGGTCTACGTGCTCAACATCGTCTTCGCCTCGGCCCTGAGCGC
>JACCYX010000531.1 GCA_013696265.1 Chloroflexia bacterium | reverse complement strand
TACGTGGCGGCGCTGGAGATCGTGCGCGACACCTACGCCGCACCAGCCGATCCCGCCGTGCCCCTGGTCTGCTTCGACGAAGCGGGCAAGGAACTCCAGGCCCACGCCCGCGACCCGCCGCCGCCGCCCCGGCGTCGTGGACCTTCACCACCGCCGATGCCCGGACCCGCCTGACGCATCTTTACCCCTTTCCCATATGCGACACAACGATCTAGACCGTCCACTCAGGGTGACGACCTGAAAACCTCGGCACGGGACACTTCGACGTGGACGGTCCATTCAAGCCGTCTGCGGGACGCTTCCGGTCACTTCCGCAACCCGGCCGTCGCGCACCTCGATCACACGGGTCGCCAGGCGCTCGATCGCGAACCGGTCGTGCAGCACGAGCATCAGGGTCCCGTCGAACCGTTCGAGCGCCTGCTCGAATTCCTCACGGGCCCGGAGGTCGAGGTGATTGAGCGGCTCGTCGAGGATGAGCAGGTTGGCGCCCCGCAGGACCAAAATCGCCAGCATCAGCCGCGCCCGCTCTCCGTACGAAATGGACGAGATCCGGCGATGCACCATCTCGCCGCCGAACAGGAACTTGTGGAGGAATGTGCGGATGTCGCTTTCGCTCCCGCCGCCCGCCTGGCGAGCCTGCTCCATCACGGTGAGTGATGGGTCCAGCGTGTCCTGCTCCTGAGCAAAGTATCCGGCCCTGACGCTCGGGCCCAACCGAATCGTGCCGGCGAGCGGGGCCAACTCGCCCGTGATCGTGCGGATCAGCGTCGACTTGCCGCCGCCGTTCGGACCGACAATCGCCACCCGTTCACCATGCGCGATGTGGAGCGACACCTCAGCCAGGATTGCCTCCGAACCGTAACCCAGGGCGGCACCGTCGATCACGACCACGTCGTTCGACCCCTGGGAGGCGGCCGCGAACTCGACCGACAAGCTCCATTTCCGTTGCGGCTTCTCCACGTAGTCGGCCGATTCGAGCAACCGCTCCAGCTTCCGCTTGCGCACCACCGCCGGCCGGGCGATCTTCGCCGCCTTCTTGCGCACCGCAAAGTCGATCGTGTTCGCCTCGATCGTGCGGGCGTGATGTTCGGTGCCCCGGATGTCCTCCTCGATCCGGGCAATGTCCTTTTGCTGACGGGCGTAGGCGGCGGCGTGTTCCGCTTCCTCATGGCGCTTGGCATTTACGTAATCGCTGAACGTTCCCACGTACGACGTGATGTTCCGCGTATCCGGGTCCAGTTCGAGAATGCGGTTCACGATGGCGTCGAGAAAGCCCCGATCGTGCGAGACGACGATGACCGCTCCCCGGTACTCGGTCAGGAAGCTCTCCAACCAGGACAGGGCATCGATGTCGAGGTGGTTGGTCGGCTCGTCGAGCACCAGCAGTCCGGGCCGCGTCGCCAGCAGCGCGGCCAAGCCCGCGCGGGTCTTCTGGCCGCCGGAGAGGTGGCTGAGCGGTGTGTCGAACGGAACGTGCTCGAGCCCAAAGCGAGACAGCAACGCCGCCAACTGGTCCAGCGCCCCATACCCGCCGGCTGCCTCGAACGCGCCCAGGGCGGCGTCGTAGGCAGTGGCGACCTGATCGTGGTCCACAGCCGGATCGTCGTACCCGGCGAGGGCCAGCTCCACGTCTGTTTGCGACTGGATCAAACTCTGGGTTGGTCCGTTGAGCAGGTCGGCGAGCGTGCCGGACGGCGTGTCGGCGAATCCCTGGCGCAGGTAGCCGACGGTAACTCCGGGGGCGGTCGAAACCGTCCCGGCATCGGGTTCCAGCTCACCCGTCAGCGCCTTGAGCAGGGTGGATTTGCCGGAGCCGTTGGGTCCGATCAGGCCAATGCGTTCGCCTGGGTTGAGGATGAAGGAAACGGTATCGAGAATGGGGGTGTCGCCAAAGCGTTTGGACAGGTGGCTGACGGTCAGCACAGCATCCCTCCGTCGTGATGGGTCCAGCACCTCCGTCTGGGACAGGAAAGGCGCCGACACTATCGGGGACGTTCGGACCGCAAGCAGGGGAGGCGCATGCGGGGATGCTATCTCGTCAAACCACTGCTCCAGGAATCGACCGTTCGCGCTCGCACGGCGCGTGGTCTTGCGGCACAAATCCCTCGCCCGGTGGCGAACGACGACGCTCACGATACAAGAGCGGAAGCCGGAACGCAAGCGAAGCGCGGCGGCAAACGGGACGCGATGCGGCGGCGAACCCACCGAGGCTTCGCCGCCGCGCCTGTGATCGGTGAATTGCGAGGGATCGTCCTCTAGCTTACCGGACCTTCGGCCACGGCCCCGGCGGCCACTTCCAGCGCCGACAGGGCGTAGTTGTCGATTTCCTGCTGCAGGGCGTCACGCAGATTGATCAGGTCGACGAGGTCCAACCCCGCGATCACGGCGTTGCTTTCGGCGTCGCCATCGTCTTCACTGCCGGGAACCACCCGAAACTCGACTTCGACCATTTCCTCGCCGTCGAACGCTTCCCCGGTCGGCAGTTCATCCATGTAGATGTTGTAGGTGTCCATCGCTCCATCTCCCTTTCGAGAATCGGGGTGTGCACCCCATTCGGCTCATGCCACGCACTGAAACGCACGTTTCAGACCGAAACCGACCGCATCGACCGTTGACGTTGGCCCTTGGACAACCGCTAACGCTGGGCCCTGGGTACGTGGGGTACCAGGACGCCAACTCACCATCGCCAAGTGCCTGTGGCTAGCATATCGCCTGAGGTCGATTCCTGCACCCTGATTCCCCGATTTCGCCCGGAAATCGGAACTCCGGCAATCCAGACCAAGCCGGCGCCTTCGATACATAAAGTATCATTAACCGATATATCAAGGATCGGTGAGCCAAGGTGCGCCATCCGCGACAGGCGCGGTCTTCGGCCTGGCTGACTCCCTCCGACGCTCTATCGCCAGAGCTGTATCTAGCGGGTGAGATCTCCCCATGCCGTTTCGCTCATCCGACGCCAACTCACCCAATCCCAGGTGGAGCAGACGGTCGTTCCTTGCCGCCGGGGCCGGTCTGTCCGCCTCCGCGCTGGCATCATGCGGCTTTGGCGAAGACACGGAGGAGCCAATCGCCACGGAGGAGGTCCCGCCGATCGATGCCGCTACCCAGGCGCCACCGATTCCCACCCAGGAACCGATCGCCTCGCCGGTTGCCGGGTATCTCGATCCCGAGCGCTGGGCCGGCCGTTCCATCGTCGTCGCCAGCGCCGCCATTGGCGAACCGCTGGAGGCCGTCGAAGTGGCGTTCCTGGAAGCCTTCGCGGCCGCCACCGGCGCGGTCGTTCGGCATCAGGAGTTGGGCCGCGACGGTATCTCGAGCCTGATCGACCAGGTGGAGTCGGGAGAGGTGGTGTGGGATGTCGTCCTGATTCCCACCGAGGCGGTCCTGCCGATCGCCCAGCAAACCCATCTCAGTGCGATCGACTACAACGTGGTCGACGATGCCGACCTGTACTCCGAACTGCTCATGCAGCATGGCGTCGGGGCGAGGTTGTATTCGACCGTGATGGTCTACGCCGCCCAACTGGAGACTGCCCCGCGCGGCTGGGAGGACTTCTGGAACCTCGACCTGTTCGGTGGCACCCGGGCGCTCAGGCGGTGGCCCGTCGGCACGCTCGAGTTCGCCTTGCTCGCCGACGGGGTGGCCAGCGCCGATTTGTACCCCCTCGACACCGCCCGCGCCTTCGCCTCGCTGGACCGGATTCGCGACGCCACCCAATTCTACGAGGATGGTAAATCGCCGGTTGAATTCGTCCGCACCGGGCAAGCGGGCCTGGCCAGCGCCTGGAGCGTTCGCACCGCGCTGCCGGATGTCATCTCGCTGGTCAAGCCGCAGTGGAACGGCGGCATGGTCGCCGCCGATTCGTGGGTCATTCCCCGGGGCGCGCCGAACACCGACGTGGCGATGAGCTTCGTCAACTTCGCGACCCGCGCCGTTCCGACCGCCAATTATACGCGTCTCCAAAACTTCGGCCCCGTCAACCAGAACGCGTTGACGCTGCTCAGGAGCGACATCGTGGCCAGCTTGCCGAACGCGCCCGAGAATCTTTCGGGCCAGTTCTTTGAGAATTGGGCCTACTGGGCAGAGAATCTCGAGCCGCTCACCGCGCAGTTCGAGGATTGGTTGTTCAATCCCTTGGCCAGCCCAACCGCCGAGGATTAGTAGCCAGCCGCCGCGCCGTCGGCACGCGGGTCGGCGCCCCCTTTGAGCACGCCGCTTTGCCAATCGACCAGGATCATCTGGGCGTGACCCGCGCCGGGATTCCACGGATCGATCAGGGTGATCCGGTGGCCACGGGCGGCCAGGCGCTGGACCGTACCCTCCGGGAACCCGGCCTCCATGAGGAGATCGTCGTCCGCGTCCGATCCCGCGATCCACCGGTGCGCCTCGATCGCGGCCTGCGGGTCCATCCCGAAATCGACCACGTTCGAGATCAGTTGCATCTGGATTTGGGCCTGCGGATCGCCGCCCTGAGTGCCGAACGGCCCCAGGAGCCTCTCGCCATCGAACAGCATCGACGGCATCAGTGTGTGCCGGGTGCGCTTGCCGCCCTCCAGCAGGTTGATCCGCTCCGGATTCAGGGAGAAGGACGCACCACGGTTCTGCAGCAGGATGCCGGTGTTCTCCGCTACCACACACGATCCGAACGCCCCGAAGAGGCTCTGGATCAGCGACACCGCGTTGCCGTCGGCATCGACGGCGCAGAGGTAGACCGTGTCGCCAGCACGCGACGGCTGGCCCTGAGTGACCCACTCCGGATCGTAGTCCGACCAGAGGCGCTCAATCGAGTCGTCGGACAAGAGATCGTCGACATCGATGTCCGCGAACGCGGGATCGGTGATCTCAGCATCACGCACGCGATAGGCACGCTTCGCGGCCTCGACGAAGGGGTGCAGGTGCGCCGCCGATCCCCACGCCGTGGGCGCTGGTTCCAGTTCCGCCATGCGGAGCCCCAGCAGCGCCGTGAGGCCCTGGGAATTGGGCGGCATCGTGCTGACGGTCACGTCCCGGTACTCGACGGACACCGGTTCGACCCACTCGCCAGTGTGGGCCGCCAGATCCTCGCGCGAGAGCCAGCCGCCGAGGTTGCCGACCGTCGCGGCGATGGCGGCGGCGATCTCGCCGGTGTAGAAAGCGTCCCGGCCCTCGGCGCGAATCGTCTCGAAACTTCGCGCCAGGGATGGCATCCGCAGCAGCGATCCTTCGCCGGGGATCGATCCCCCTGGATGGACGAGCGATTGCAGTCCGGGCCAACTGGCGATCAACTCGCGCTGGCCCGCGAGCACGAGAGTGAGCCGGGGCGAGACCGGAAACCCGTCGCGGGCCAGGGTCGTTGCCGGTTCGAGCAGGCGGCTCATCTCCAGGCGCCCGAAACGCTCGTGACCAGCGAACCAGGCGTCGATCGTGCCGGGCACCGTGATCGCGTACGGCCCCTTGTTCGGCATCGCCGTCCAGCCATCGGCACGCAGCGCCGCGGGATCGGCGGCGGCCGGGGCCGGACCGGACCCGTTGTAGCCGTGAGTCGTCCCGGTCGCGGCATCGAAGGCCATGAAGAAGCAATCACCGCCCAGGGCGGTTTGATCGGGGTAGAGCACGGTCAGCATGGCGTTGGCGCAGATCACCGCGTCCATCGCCGATCCGCCCTCTTCCAGGACCTGGAGGCCAGCGGACGTGGCCAGGTAATGGGGTGTCGCGATCATCCCGTGGGTCGCCAGCGTGGTCGGTCGTGAAGCCCGCATCGTTCCATCCTTCGCCATCGAACAGTCGTCGCCGAAACCGAATCCGCGTCTCGACCGTGATATATAGAGTAGGATCATCGGCACGGAACCGCCCGTCAACCAACGGACTGTGGGCACGGGATGGGTCGGAACCGCTGACTTGGAACACCTTCGAGAGGAGCATGAATGTCGCGTTTTCGCCACACGATCGGGGCGCTCCTGGTCAGCACGGCAGTCGCCGTCGCCGGCCAGTCCAGTTTGGCCCAGGAATCAAGTCTGCCCGATGTCCCCCTCCGCGCCCAGATGGCGTCGATCACGCTCGACAGCGCCACCCTGCCCGGTGGGTACGTCTTCACCGGCGAAACGTTTCTTGGCGCGGAGCAAGCGGCGGAAGCGAACATCCCCGCCGAGGAACTGACCGGGGCCGGTTTCGTCTCGCAGTACGTGAGCGCCTACCGCAATCCCGATAACGGGTTCGTCATCCGCTCGTACGTCTCGGCCTGGACTGATGCCGCGGCCGCCGAAGCCGGTTTCACGATCGTCGAGGACGAGGCGCGGACCCAACCCGATGGAGCCTTGGCGGATACCGGGTCGCCCGTCGGCGAGTCGCCGGGCGAAACCACCACCGGCACCTACCCGGATGCGCAGAATGCCTCGGTGACGGTAACCGGCATAGATGTCACCTTCCGCGTCGATCGATTCCTGGTCGGCGCCACGCTCGAAACGCGTGACGGTTCCGCGCCGGACGCTGAAACGGTGAACACGCTGGCCGGCACTCTTGAGGGCCGGGCCACCTCAGCGATCGCCAACGAAAGCCCCGAGGGCACGGACTTGCAACTGCCGCCGCAGACCCTGCCGCTCGCCGGGCTCGGCC
>JACCYX010000527.1 GCA_013696265.1 Chloroflexia bacterium | reverse complement strand
TACATCCCGGTCGCCCCGCACAACCCCGGCGGGCCGATCTGCACCCTGGCCTCGATGCACCTGGCGGCCGCCATCCCGAATTTCCTTGTGCTGGAGCAAATGGAGGGTGAGCGGAAGCTAAGGGACGAGCTGTGCACCGAGCCGGTCCGTTTCGTGGACGGTTGTTTCGAGTTGCCGACCGGTCCGGGGCTCGGCACCGACCTCAACCTGGACGTGCTCAAAGACCGGGCCCTCCGCTTCCAACCGGTTTCCGGCTCGTCGGAATCCACCTGGCGGTGATTCGTTGCCCAATCCACGATCTCGTGACATGCCCCCAAATTGTCATTTCGAGCTTGCTCGAAATGACAATGGTTGATGAGGCCGAAATGCTCAGGGCTGCACTGCTTCGTCGGCGCTCGACCAGACGGTGTAGGGATACCTGCCTACGCGACCTGGGTGCCGGTCGGCTCGGCCTGGCCGATGTGGTCGGCGGCATCCTCGGCGATGTCGGCGAGCTGGTCGCGGAACCAGATCGAGACATCGTCACGCTCGACCGAGTGGCGCAGCCGCCGGGCCCGTCGTTGCCGCTCCCGGATCGGCATCGTCAGCGCCTGGTAGATCGCCTCGGCGGTCCCTTCGACATCGGCCGGTGAGACCATCAGCGCCTCGTTGCCGAGCTGCATCGCCGCGCCCGCGCCCTCCGAGAGCACAATCACGCCACTCCGCTCGTTGATCAGCGCGCCTTCCTTGGCGACCAGGTTCATGCCGTCGATGATCGAGTTCACCAGCAGCACGTCGTACCACTTCATCGCCGCCAGCACGCGAGGGTAGCTCTCGCCCATGATGACCTGCACGGGCTGCCAGCCGGTTTCGACATTCGCGTATTTCGCGTTAATGCGCCCGACGGTCGCGCTCGTGTCGTCGAGGTAGTCGCGATACTCCGCCACGTCCATCCGTGATGGCTGGGTGACGGCGATGAAGTTGACGCGGTTCTGGAACTCGGGGTGCGCTTCCAGGAAGCGGTCGAAGGCGTGGAAGCCGCGGATGATGTTCTTGCTCGGCTCGGCCCGGTCCACTCGCAGAATCGTGAACTCGTTCCAGTGGGTCGGCAGGTAGCGCTCGTAGGCCCGAGCCTCCTGGCTGTAGGCGGTGCGGCGCACGGCTTCGGCGTCGATCGAGATCGGGTAGTGGCGGACCTGGATTGTGCGCCCACGCCATTGAACGCACTTGTTGGCGTAGTCGATCGAGCAGTCAGGGACGTACGCCTCGCAGGTATACATAAAGCTACGTGCGTGGTCTGGAATCTGGAATCCCACGATGTCGCAGCCCAGCAATCCCTCACAGATCGCTGTGCGCATTTCTTTTGGGAGGAGTCGCCAGTAGTCGGGATCGGGCCAGGGAATGTGGATGAAGTGCTGGATGATCGCGTTCGGGCGCCGTTCCCGGATCATGCCGCCGGCCAGGTAGAGCTGGTAGTCCTGGAGCATGATCACCGGCTCGCGGTCGAATTGCTCGCAGGCGATGATGATCTCGTCCGCAAACATCTGGTTGACCGGCACGTAACCCTCGCGCCAGGCGGCCCAGGTTTCGTGGGTGATGTCCGGTGAGCGGGGCGTGTCCCAGAGGTAGTGCTGCAGGAACCAGAGGAGGGGGTTGCTGATCACATTGTAGTAATCGTGATACGCCTCCTGGGTCGGGACCACGAACCGCAGCTTGAAGCGGGATTCGGTTTCGTCCGGGGTGATGAGCGTTTCGCCCGCGTCCTCCGCCTGGCGAGCCCGTTCCCGGTCTCCATCGGTCATCGCCGCCGCGATCCAGGTCGCCTGGTGCCCCTGCAGCACGGCGCTGACCGCCGTGACCAGACCGCCGCTCCCCTGGCGGGCGGTAAAACGCCCGTCAGCGTGCTGGGTGAAGGAAACCGGGCCGCGGTTCGAGGCCATGATGATCTGCCGGTCCTTCAGGAGCGAATCGACCAGCGCCTGTTTGGCCTCGGCTTCTTGATGGTCGACATCGATCGCCGTCGGCGGGTGTTCGAGCGTTTTGGGCACGGCTTCAGCCTCCTGACGTAGTGGTCGGTGTGACGCCTATCATAACGACGCGCGCGTATCCGGCCACCAGGTGGCCGCGCTATTCTCCGCGATGACCGGCCCGTGGGATGAAAAACGCCGGCGCCCGCTGATGGGCGCCGGCGTGAATCGGGCCGATCCGGTTCAGGCCTTGACTGGGTACCCGGCTTCCTTAAGGGTTGCGGAGATTTTCTCTACGGAAGTCACCGCGGGATCGAAGTCGACATCGACGAATTTTGTTTCGACGCTGGCCATCGCCGAGGTCACGCCCGCATGCTTGCCGAGGGCTTCCTGGACGGTGCTGACGCAATGCCCGCAACTGATGTCGGGGGCCAGGAGCGTCGCGTGCTCGGTGGCGGATGTCGTCATTAGAGGGGTCCTCTCTGATGATGTCCTGGAGAAACGCCGACGTTGGCGATTCCCCGCGCTGCCCTGGTGTCTGGCTCGTCCATTTTACCCCTGAATCACCCGGCGCGACAGGCCGCGATGGAGCGGACCTGGAAACCCGCGCGCATCCATACCCACCGATCGGCTCATGGACCGCCGGTGCGTCTGATGTACCATTGGCATTCGTGGACAGCGGCCGTGTTCCTGCAATTCAGGCGGCCCAACCACCATGTCACGTAATGGAGAACGATCCTGGCGCGTTCGCGGGACGGCTACGACAGCCGCGACATTCCGGAAGAAGATGAGGGACGCGGCGAACCCGCCGCTTCTCGCGAGGGGGCGGTTCGTGCGGTCGATCACGCCTGTCCCTGGTGCGGCGGCACCGACACGGTGCGGGTTCAGCGCGGATTCGTCGGTCCCACCGACGACCGTAACCAGTACCTGACCTGCAACACCTGCAGCCGGGTGACCTTTGAGATAATCTCGAAGACGGTGCGGGACATGCGGGTGGGACAATTCCGGGTCGGCGGCACCTATCGCGATACCGCCAGCCAGACGAAATACACGATTACCCGCGTGCTCAAGGTGGGCATGAACGAGTGCCTGCTCTATGTGAAGCCACTCGTGCGCGCCGAGGCCGGCGCCGACCGCGCCCGCGATCGGGACTGACTTTCCCTCTTCTCCCCTGGGCGCGCCACCGACCAACTGCGCCGTCTGCTCCCCACGCCGTCCCCACGGACCATTCCCATAAGCAAGGCCACCATGACTGATACGGACATCATCGACATCGACGCGACCCAAAGTGAACTCGAAACGTTCACTGGAGACGCTACCCTGACCTCGGAAGTCGCCCGGCGCCGCACCTTCGCGATCATTTCCCACCCGGACGCCGGCAAGACCACGCTGACCGAAAAGCTCCTGCTCTACGGCGGGGCCGTGCAGCTTGCCGGCTCGGTCACCGCCCGCCGGTCGCAGCGGCACGCCGCCTCGGACTGGATGGAAATGGAGCGGCAGCGCGGCATCTCCATCACCTCGACGGTGCTCGCCTTTCCCTACAGCGGCTACCAGCTCAACCTACTCGACACGCCCGGCCACCAGGATTTCTCTGAGGATACATACCGCACCCTGACCGCCGTCGACAGCGCGGTGATGGTGCTCGACGGCGCGCGGGGCATCGAGCCCCAAACCCTGAAGCTGTTCGAGGTCTGCCGCCGCCAGCACACCCCGATCTTCACGTTCGTCAACAAGATCGACCGGCCCAGCCAGCACCCGCTCGAACTGATGGACGAGATCGAGCGCACCCTCGGCCTGGAAACCTATCCGCTCAACTGGCCGATCGGCGACGGGCCGGATTTCCGGGGCGTCTACGACCGGTTGACGCGCACGGTCCACCTCTTCGAGCGCACCACGCATGGGGCACGGCCGGCTCCGGTCCAGATGACCGATCTCGACGACCCGGTGCTCGACGAGCGGATTGGCGAACGTGCCGCCACCCAACTCCGTGAGGAGCTGGAGCTGCTCGACCTCGCCGGAACCAGTTTCGACCTGGAGGCGGTCCATGCCGGTACCCAGACACCAGTCTGCTTCGGATCGGCCCTGACCAATTTCGGGGTCCAGCTCTTTCTGGACCGCTTCATCG
Organism: Chloroflexia bacterium; assembly: GCA_013696265.1. GTDB lineage: Bacteria > Chloroflexota > Chloroflexia > Thermomicrobiales > UBA6265 > JACCYX01. Next base: position 5,139 of record JACCYX010000527.1, on the reverse strand, counting down.
AACAGGCTCCCGCGCCGGTCGGGCGCGAGAGCACCGCCCGCGTGCTGCATCCCACCGACTCCGTGTTCTCCGGTTTCGTCTTCAAGATCCAGGCCAACATGGACCCGCGCCACCGCGACCGCGTCGCCTACCTCCGGGTCGTCTCGGGCAAGTTCGAGCGGGACATGGACGCCTGGCACCCGCGGATGAAGAAGAAGGTGCGGCTGGCCCGCCCGATGCGGCTCTTCGGGCAGGACCGCGAAGTGGTCGACGAGGCGTACGCCGGCGACGTGGTGGGGTTGATCAACCCCGGCACGTTCACCATCGGCGACACGATCAGCTCCGACGAGATCGGCCATTTCGCGGCACTGCCCCGCTTCCAGCCCGAGCATTTCGCGCTGTTGCGGCACGCGCGGGCTGACCGCTACAAGCAGTTCCTCAAGGGGCTTACCCAGATCGAGGAGGAAGGCGCGATCCAGCTCTTCTACCCGGTCAGCACCGGCAGCCGCGAGCCGATCATGGCGGCCGTCGGCGCCCTCCAGTTCGACGTCGTGCGATTCCGATTGGAAGCGGAGTACAACGTCGAAACGATCATGGAGCCGCTCGGCTACACGGTGGCCCGCTGGGTCACTGGCGATGACGCCGAAATCACCAATATTGGCAACGGCCGAGGCCGGATGCGCGCCGAGGACCGCGAGGGGCGATCGGTCATCCTCTTCTCGACCGAATGGGACCTCCGATTCGCCGAGGAGAACGCCTCCGGCGTCGAGTTCAGCGCGTTGGCAGGCATCTAGCGCCGCGTCACAGGTGCGTTCTGTCTGCTGACGCTTGCGCGTCCAGGAGTGTCGAGATGGTTACCGACGGCAAGGTGGATCTTCCCACCTGGGACCTGACCCCTATCTACCCCGGTGTGGACTCCCCTGAGTACGCGGCGTCTGTCGTGAGCCTGATCCGGCATATCGAGGACCTGGAGTCGCTCCTCGCTGGCGCCGAGGCACAGGGCGCCTCCAGCGGCGGCGAGGTGACCGCCGCGTTCGAGCAGATACTCGACGCCTTCAACGACGCCTTGCGGCTTTCCAGGCAAAATCGGTTGTACCTGCAGGCACATATCTCGGCGAATTCCCGCGATAACGCGGCCATTGCCCGAATGAGCGAACTGCAGGCGGTTCGAGCCCGGCGCCTGAAAGCGGCAACACGATTCATCGCATGGGTTGGCCGGATCGACGTCGAAACCCTGATCGCGGCATCCAACGCCGCCCAGGTTCATGCGTTTCCATTGCTCCAGGCGCGAATCCAGGCCGAGCACCTCATGGACCAATCGCGTGAGGCCTTGTCAGTCGAAATGCAGATCACGGGGAGTTCCGCGTGGTCGCGCCTCCAGGACATCCTGGCTTCGCAAGTCATGGTCACGATCGACATGCCAGGCGGCGAAGTCGTGCGGTTGCCGATGAGCGAGACTTCGAAGTTTTCCGTAAACCCGGACCGGGACGTTCGCCGGGCCGCCTATGAGGGCAAACAGGAGGCGTGGCTCCAGTGGGAGACGCCCTTCGCCGCCGCCCTGAATGGCGTGAAAGGCGAGCACATCACGCTCGCGCGGGAACGCGGCTGGGATTCCATACTGGACGAGGCCCTTTTCCTGAATCGCATCGATCGCACCACCCTGGAAACCATGCTCGATGCTTGCCGGCGCAGCCTTCCGGATTTTCGGCGATACCTGAAGGCGAAGGCGCGGGCGCTTGGACTCGAAACGCTGGCCGCGTACGACCTCTATGCACCAATGCCGGGAGACCCGCCAGCCTGGCCATGGGAAACGTGTTCCGCGTTCGTTGTGGACCAGTTCGAGTCTTACTCACCAGAGCTTGGACACCTCGCCCGCCGCGCCCTTGCCGAACGATGGATCGATGCCGGACCACGTGCGGACAAGGACGGAGGAGGCTTCTGCCTCCCGTTCGATGCTGGCGTCTCACGCGTGCTGGTGAACCACATCTCCGCGTTCGAAGATGTCGCCACCCTTGCCCACGAGCTGGGCCATGCCTATCACAACCTGTGCGAAGTCAACAATTCGCCGTGGAGGCGGGAAGGGACCCCGCTCACCCTTGCGGAAACCGCGAGCACATTCTGCGAGACGCTGGTCACCAAGGCGGCGATCGCCCAAGGCAGCGAGACCGAACGGCTCGCCACGCTTGAGGCCTCACTGCAGGCGTCGACCGTTTGCGTGGTGGACATACTTGGCCGCTTCACATTCGAGCAGGCCATCATCGACAAGCGCACGGAACGCGAACTCTCCGCCGATGAGTACTCCACCCTCATGCGAGATGTCCGTCGCGCCACATACGAGGATGCGCTGGATCCGGACGCCCTCGCTCCCCATAACTGGGAAGGGATTCCACACTTCTATTTGCCCGAGGCCGCCTTCTACAACTTCCCTTACAGTTTTGGCCTCCTGTTCGGCCTCGGATTGTACGCAATCTTTCTGGACGACCCCGATGCGTTCCGGAGCCGGTTCGAGGAACTGCTGGCATCCACCGGCGACGCCGATGCGGCGACGCTCGCGGCGAGATTCGGTTTCGACCTGCATTCCCCTGACTTCTGGGAGGGCAGCCTGGATGTGATCCGTGCCGATATTGACGCTTTTGTCGAACTGGTAGACCGCCGGTTTCCTTGACCCGGAACACGAGGCCGGATTCGCGCTTGCCATCATGGCCGCCACATGCACAGGAATGTCAACAGTGACCATTCGCACCACTTCGTCCCTCCCGGCCTGGGACCTGACCACCATCTACCCCGGTCCGGCATCCAGCGAATACGCGGCCTCGGTGACCGCCCTGGTCGCGCGGCTCGACGGACTGGAGCAACTGATCGCGCGGGCCGAAGCACTGCCGGCCCGCGACGGACGTGACGTGACGTCCTTGTTCGAAACCCTGCGGGAGGAGGCCGATGCGGCCTTCCTGATCGCGCACCGCAACACCTCGTTCCTGTACGGCTACATTTTCGTCGATTCGCGCGACCAGGTTGCCCAGGCGAAAATGAGTGAGTTGAGCCTCGTGCGTGCCCGGTTCTTACGGTTCTCGATCCGGTTCACCGCCTGGCTCGGAACGCTCGATCTCGACGCCTTGATCGCCTCGTCGGAAACAGCCCGATCCCACGCGTTCCTGCTCCGGCAGGCCGCGATCGAGGCCCGGCACCAGATGGAACCCGCGCAGGAGGATCTCCAGGCCGAGCTGACGCTCTCCGGCGGTTCCGCCTGGGCCCGGCTCGACGACGACATCACCTCCCAGATCATGGTTCCGTTCGAGAACGACGACGGCGTGGTCGAACAACACCCGATGCCGGAGATCCGCAACTTCGCGATGTCGGCCGACCGTGAAGTTCGGCGCCGGGCGTACGAGGCCGAACTCGACGCCTGGAAACTCTGGCAAACTCCCATCGCCGCTGCCCTGAACGGGGTCAAGGGCGAGCACGCAACCCTCGCCAGGCGACGTGGCTGGGATTCCATCCTCGAACAGTCGCATCACCAGAACCACATCGACCGCCAGACGCTCGACGCCATGATGGGGGTGGCGCGGGACGCCTTTGCGGATTTTCGCCGCTATTTTCACGCCAAGGCGAAAGTGATCGGCGTCGAAAAGCTGGCGTTCTACGATCTCTTCGCGCCGCTCTCCAGCGAGGGCCGCGAGTGGCCGTGGGAAGAAACGCTCGATGTCGTCTACGAGCAGTTCGGGCGCTACTCACCGAAGATGCGGGGACTCGCCGAACGAGCGATCGCCGAGCAATGGGTCGATGCCGGATCGCGGCCGGGCAAGGTAGGCGGCGCGTTCTGCATGTCGGTGGGCGGCGAGGAATCGCGGGTGCTGATGAACTTCACGCCCGCGTTCGACGGTGTCCGCACCCTCGCCCACGAACTTGGCCACGCCTACCACAACCTCTGCCAGGCCGGCGTCACCCCGTGGCGACGAGGTTCGACGCCGATGACCCTGGCCGAAACCGCAAGCACCTTTTGCGAGACCATCCTCACCCAGGCGGCAATCGCCAACGGCACCGAGGATGAGCGATTCGCCATTCTCGAAGGCTCGCTGCAGGACGAGGCCCAGACCGTCGTGGACATCACGAGCCGGTTCCTCTTCGAGCAGGTGGTCTGCGCCAAACGGCCCGAACGATCGCTTTCGGCCGACGAGTTCCGCGAGCTGATGCTCGACGCCCAGCGCCAGACTTATGGAGACGGGCTCGACGCCGACGCGCTGCATCCCTACATGTGGGTGACCAAGGGACACTACTACTCGCCCAGCTTCGCCTACTACAACTATCCCTACATGTTCGGGCTGCTCTTCGGGCTCGGGCTTTACGCCAATTACCAGGCGGACCCGGACGGGTTCCGGACCCGCTACGACGATCTGCTGGCTTCGACCGGCGACGCCGACGCCGCCACGCTGGCGGCCCGCTTCGGGTTCGACATCCGGTCGAAGACCTTCTGGGAAGGCAGCCTGAACGTGATCCGCGAGGACATCGACAACTTCGTCGGCCTGGTGGACCGCCGCTTCCCGTAGCCCGCATCAATCACCAGGGAGACACTCGGTAACGCCTGATGCACATTGCGGATGATCGTAGGGGCGGTACCGCCATCAATACTGTCGCATTAACCACCCCGCAGGGCGAGGAGGGTGGTCAGGCCCAGGAGGTGTGCCCAACTCGACCGGCTGATGGTGGCGGGCCGGTCGGCGGCGAACGGGTAGATTCGATTCGCCATCATCCGGGCGGACACCCCTGCACTCCAGTTGGCCATATGATTGTCGCGGCCGGGGGTACCGCCCCTACGAGAACGTCCCATGTGCATCACCCGTTCGGAAGGGGAGGCCCTGAGTGGCCTCCCCTACCACCAGGTACCCTTGAATAATGCGTGGAGTCGATCTTTCACTCGACGCGACCACGACGCCCGGTTGGGCGCCGTGGTCGTTCGGTTTCGGATGCCTGTGGTGATCTATCCGGCCGCTTGTTCGATCTCGAACGTGATCTGGAGATCGACCACGATTTCCGACTGGCAGGACTGACCGGCACGGACGCGGACCCGGCCTCCTCCATGTCCGCGGCACCCAGGTCGTACAGCCGCGGTGTCGGCGGCGGCGCGGACGTCTCGGTGATGGAAACGATGTTGGTTACCACCAT
>JACCYX010000452.1 GCA_013696265.1 Chloroflexia bacterium | reverse complement strand
CACACCACCAGCACCCACCCTAGCCACGCCGAATCCGCGTCCCGTCAGCCGGCTTCCGCCCCCCGCCAGTCCACTACCCGCCGTCGCCGCGTGACGCCCGTCCGTGTGCTTCCCTTGTTAACGTGCTGCCCGTCAATGAAATCGACGGACGCAAGATCACCCTGCATCGCTGCAGGGCGGAAATCGCTCACCCCGCTTCCGGGGTTGCTCGAACGTCTTTATGTGAGACGTCTCGCTACATGCGACCTCCTGATTTCCTTCTCGCTCTTGCGATCAGGAACCGGTCAAACCGGCAGGAACAGAGTGTACCCCGTCCCTGGTGCTTCGTCAAGGATCCCGACGCATCGAAACCGGGGTCTCACGAAGTGTCTCTCGACCTCTTCGCTCCAGCCCGTTTCCTTACGAAGCCTCGGCAATGATACAGACCGCACGCCCCTCACGCAAGGGCAAATCGGGGCATTCGTTGCATGTCCGTTCACAATGCGAGAACACCGCCGCCCCAGGCACGCCTGGGGCGGCGGTGTTCGACTTCGGACCTGTCGTTCACCAAGCGTCAATGAGACGCCCCAGGCGATCACTCCTGGCCGGTTCCCCGAAGTGTCGTGTCGCGCGAAGCGGCATAGGTGCTTTCCAGCACGTACTCATCGATGACGTTGCCGTCACCGTCGCGCACGGTCCGGGTGATGGTCGACGTGAAACCCTCACGCGCGTGCTCCACTTGCAGTTCTTCGCCCCTCGGCAACTCTGGCGAATCGGTGTAGATCATCGTCTCGCTGGGTTTCACCACATCGGTAACGACCGGCTCGGCGACATCGACTACCCAGCCCGGATCGGTACCCCTGATTTCGGCATGGACGTTTTCACCATCGGCGACCATCACCAGGGCGATCCAGTTGCCCGTGTTGTTCTCGAACTTGAGATCGAGCGCCCAGTCCGGCTCGATATTGACCATCGCGTCCAGACCCTGCATCCCGTAGGGCGCCTGGCCATAACCCTCGAGCCAGTAGGGGTGCGCCCACCGTTCGACGATCGGCAATCCAGCCCAGAACGCCGCCTGATAGATCGTGGTCGAAACCTGGCAGATACCGCCGCCGATCACTGGCGCGGTCGTGACTCCGCCTTCAGGGTCAGCGACGATACCGTAGCCCGTCACGAATCCATTGGCCTCATCGACCAGGCCCATGAACTCGGCGTATGAAAAGACGCCGTCCGGCGGGATCAACCAGCCATCCTCGATTTCGGTGGCTCGTTCGACGTTGTTGCGGCGTGGGTCGCTGGAGTTTCCATAATAGGTTTGGGACTGGCCCAAAACGTTTGGCAACGAAATCGCACTACGGTCGGCCGCGGTGTAGGTCGGTTCCAGCATCGTCATCACAAGCGCCGCCTGCGGCTCCCCATCGGTCACCGCGTCCAGCACCGCGTTGACCGAGCCATCCATGTCCACTTCCCGGCCCTGCTTCGCTTCGGACTGGAACTTGACCTGGTCATCCACCAGCCGGAACTGCGCGTCTTCACGTTCGATATACAGGTCTTCCTGAAGCGGCGTCAATCGCTCGGCGATCACCGTTTCGTCGAACGAGAGCGCAAATTGTTCGTCGGAATCCGCTCGGGATTCAATCACCAGCGCGGCGATCAGGTCGGCGCGGCCCAACTGACTGGAGCCGCCACTCCAGGTGAGTTCGACGCCATCGCCGACCAACGTCTCGGCGCGCTCCGCCCACTCCTCGGCGGTTTCATCAAGGATGGCCGGTTGACTCCGGCCAACCTCGATCTCAACACTCGTCTCGCCGCGATCGATGGCCGAAACCAGGCGGTCGACCGTTCCATCGATATCGACCGTCGCCGCATCAACCTGCGGCACAACCACGAACGCCCCGGCCTCGTCAACGGTAATACCCGCGTTCTCCGCCGGCCGGTCGATCTGACTGGCGAGGGTTTGAACGTATGCCTCAACACCTTCGCGCCGCAGCTGCATCGTGCCCGAGTCATCGACCCAGACGAGTTCGCTCAGGGTAGATCGGGACAATCCCCACTTGCCGTCGTCCGAATCCAGGACGATTGCGCTGCTGAGCGCGCGCTGGGCGTCCGGCAATCCGCCTTCCACTTCCACTACTCCGACAGCCGCCGGAACGGACACGAGAGACAAGGGCACCGCGCCCGGAATCATGGACCCGACGCGGTCGAGCACGTTCTCCTTGGTCGCCGAGACATTCAGGGAAAGTCCAGGTACGTCCGCAACCAACGTGGCTTCGCCGGTTGAGGAGACATCGATCCGGGCGTCGGAAGGTCCGAAAATCACGTTTGGCGCGACATCCTCCATCGCCTTGCGGAAGGTGACATCGTCAACCGCGAATGTGGGCTGGAGCGTGGAGCCGTCGAGTGCGCCCCGGCTCCAGGCGATCGACCGCTCCCACAAGGAACCGGACCTTCCAGCGGCCATCATGCGATCGGCCGTGGCATCCTCGTCAAGCGTGATTCCAAGGTCCGCGATCGAGACGTCAAAGGCTTGCTCGCCAGCGGTCAACGTCAGCGGCGTGCCGGCGAAATCCTCGAACCTGGCCCGGACGGCGACCGTAACTTCATCCCGCGTCATGCCACTGACATCGGCCCCGGCGATCGTCATGCCGGGGTACACCCGGTCCGCGTAGCGGAACCCGAACGCGGCAAATCCGGCGATCCCGACGAGGAAAACGACGAACATCGCGACGAAACCAATCGTCGCCAGATGGGAGAGCCTTTCGATGCTTGTGCGGCGAACGGTTGGCCGACGCAGTGCCGTCAGGTCGTTCGGTCTTGTAAACGGTGGTGCAGAATTCATCAAGTCTCCGGAGGTACTATGGAAGTGGCCGTGTTCCCCACCCTGTACCGGGCGATGGACGATTGACTCGCTCACCCTGAGTATATCCCCTGCGTCGATATTTGGATGGTAATGTCCGTACACATCTTAACTCTGCTCCGACGTTCCAACCTGTCACCGCGGTACCCGAAGGCCACCGCGGCGGTGCGTCCACCGGCGCAATTCGGCCCGTTATAGTGGAACCTGCCGCGCCGGCTCCGGCGCGACGTACGGATCGAGTCCATCACGAAAAGGAGCCTCCTCATGGCCACCAGATCAGTTGTGTCGTCGACCAGGGCTCCGGCCGCGATCGGACCGTATTCGCAGGCGATCGTCGCCAATGGCCTGATCTACACCGCCGGAGTTATCCCGCTCGACCCCAATACCAAGGCCATTGCCGGCGATGACATCCGGAGTCAGGCCGATCGGGCGCTGAAGAGTCTTTCCGGATTGCTCGAAGATGCCGGCTCGTCGCTGGGCAACGTCATCAAGACGACGTGCTTCCTCCAGGACTTGGGCGATTTTCCGGTGTTCAACGAGGTCTACGCCTCATTCTTTACAGGAGAAGCGGCTCCGGCGCGGAGCACGGTCGAGGTCGCGGGCTTGCCGATGGGTGTTCTCGTCGAAATCGAGTGCGTCGCGCTCCTCGATGAGTCCGGCCGGAAGGAGTAGTGGCGAGGCGACGGTTGATCGCCATCGACCCGGAGTTGTATACTCACGCCGCACCGGACACCCCGGTTTTCGGGCGTTTAGCTCAGCTGGCCAGAGCGCACGGTTCACATCCGTGAGGTCACAGGTTCAAGTCCTGTAACGCCCACCATCCCCTCCAACCGATAACCACGACCAACGGGCGCCGCGTGGCGCCCGATTCGTTTCCTGCGTCCCAATGCGCCCGCTGCCGGGGCGGGCCGCAAATCGTGGCAACGGGACACAAAACGGACGAATGACGCCTTGACCATAGTCGAACAGGCAGCCGACAATACGAGCACGCTTTGCCAGCGGTGAGGCATCGCTTGATGTGCTAACCGGAACACCAGATTGCGCACGCTTCCGCTCCGGCGAGACCCTGCGCGATCGACCTGCATTCACACCGGGCACTGAGGACGAGATGGGGATTTCCGGAGGAGGGAAGGCATGAGGCGCGAACAAACGCTGGCCGATCGGATCACGGGGTCGGCGGTGTGGCGCTCGGTAGTCAGGCATGGCTACCCGGACACGCAACGAAACCAGGCCCTGATCATTGCCAGCAACGTGTTCCTGCACATTCACCCGGTGAAGATCAAGCGGTACGCGACGAAAGTCACGTACACGTTCTGCCTCGGTGGGCTCTCCTTCTTCATGTTCCTCGTGCTCACCATGACCGGCGTCCTGCTCATGTTCTATTACATCCCGTCCGAGAGCCAGGCGTACGAGACGATGCAGGAGATCGAAGGCAGCGTGACCTTCGGCCAGCTGATGCGGAACATGCACCGCTGGTCCGCCCAGGGCATGGTCATCGCCGTCTTCCTTCATATGGCGCGCGTTTTCTACACCGGTTCCTACAAGCCGCCACGCGAGTTCAACTGGGTGATCGGCGTCCTCCTGCTGGTCGTCACCTTCCTGCTCTCCTTCACCGGTTACCTGCTGCCGTGGGATCAGCTGGCGTTCTGGGCAATTACGGTCGGTTCGAATATCGGCGGCGCCGCCCCGATCGTCGGAC
>JACCYX010000449.1 GCA_013696265.1 Chloroflexia bacterium | reverse complement strand
CCTACCGCGCCGTTTGCGCCAGATCGCGGCTGAACACCGCCTTCAGGCTCGGTTTCTGGCCGTAGAGCAGGACGCCGATGCGATACATGCGCGCCGCCACAAGCACGGCGGCGACCAGCGTGACGGCCAGCAACCCGACGCTGAGCGCCATTTCCCAGACGGGCGGATCGCCCACGATCACCCGTGAGATCATCACGAACGGCGATGTCAACGGGAAGATCGAGAGCACGCGCGAGAGCATGCTCTCCGGCGCGTACATCGTGAAGAACGCGGCGAAGTAGCCTACGAACATCACCGTCATCATCGGCGAGATCGCCTGGTTGACCTCCTCCTGGCGGCTGACCAGCGACCCGAGCGCGGCGTACAAGGCCGCGTAGAGGATGAAGCCGAGCAGGAAGTAGACGAGGAACCAGCCAACCACCGCGATCGAGACGGCCCCAAAGTCCAGGTCGGGGAGGGACGCGGTGTCGATGTCCAGCGCCCTGGCGATCGGCTTCTGGAGCGCGAACACGATGCCGCCGGCCAGCAGCATCGGGAGCAACTGGGTGAGTCCCGCCGCCCCGATGCCGAGCACCTTGCCCGCCAGCAGGTCGCGCGGGGTGGCCGCGTTGATCATGATCTCCATGATCCGCGAACTCTTCTCCTCCACCACGCCCTGGGCCACCCAGGTGCCGTAGAGCATGATCGCCATGAACATCACGATCGTGAAGAAGTAGGCCAGGGCGATTTCGACACCGCCGATCTCGTCCGTGCCACCAGCCGTGGCGGCGTCGGTGCCCTCGACGCTGAACGCCGGCGGGGCGGTTGCCTGCTCGAATACCGCCTGATCGATCCCGCCCTGCTCCAGCCGGTCCTCGAGCGCGACCGAAGCGGCCCCGGCGTAGATGCGCTGGGACGTGGCGGTCATGTCGCCAGACTGATTGACGAAGGTGAAGGCCAAGTCTTCGTTCGCGTCGCGGGTGACCAGCAGCGCCCCATCGGCATCACCGTCGTCCACTTGCGCGCGCGCTTCGTCAGGGGCGAGCGCCGATTGCTCCAGCGCAATAATGTCGACTCCGGTTTCCGCGCCGCTCGCGAGGTACGGCGCCAGGCGCTCGGCCACCCTGGCGCCGGACCCGTCGAGCACCAGCACGAGCGCCGCGGTTGGGCCGTCGTCATCGTCGAACCCGGCGACGATCACCGGCAGGCAAGCGCCGATCACGACGAAGAGAATCTGGACGATGGTGGTGATCTGGAAACTGCGCTGCCGCAACCGCGACCACCACTCGCGGCGGGCGACGAGTTTGATTCGTTCGAAATCCATGATGATCCCTGGCTCCAATGCTGCGAAGGACGATGGGGACTAGGCGGTGGCCGTGGCCAATTCCGGGTCCCTCGTGACAGCCGGCTCAGGGTCGGGGAGACCACGCACCTGGCCGAGGAAGACGTCGTTGAGCGACGGATAGCTGATGTCGAAACGGGTCACCGCCAATCCTCGCTTTACCGCCTCGCGCAACACATCCTGGGCGGCATCGGTGTCCGGCACGGCCAGTTCGAGATGGTCCTCGCGGGTCCGGGCCACGCTCACGCCGGGAATCTGGTCCAGCCAGGCAAGCGGTTCGTCGCCGGCCGCGGCAAACTTCACGACCTGACGGCCCATGCTCTTCCGTACGTCGAGGATCTCGCCCGAAATCATGAGCTTGCCACGATGGATGATCGCGACCTCTTCGCAGAGTTCCTGGGCGTCGTCCAGTTGGTGCGTCGAGAAGATAATGGTCTTGCCGCGATCGCGCATCTCCAGGAAGGCCCCCTTCATCTGCTCGGCATTGACCGGATCCAGGCCGCTGAAGGGCTCATCGAGAATCAGGATGTCGGGATCGTGCAGGATGGCGGCGAGGAACTGGATTTTCTGCTGGTTGCCTTTGGAGAGCTGCTCCACGCGCTTCTTGCGGTTCTCGGTGATGTTCAGCCGCTCCAACCACTCGTCGAGCCGGGCCGTCGCGTCCCGCCTGCTGGCGCCGTAGAGCCGGGCGAGGAAGAGCAACTGCTCGTCAACCCCCATCTTGGGATAGAGTCCCCGCTCCTCCGGGAGGTAGCCGAAGCCGCTACGGGGCACGGCGGTGTTGGCCGTGCCGTTCCAGGCGATGGTCCCGGAATCGGCGCGAATGATGTCGAGAATCATTCGCATCGTCGTCGTCTTTCCAGCCCCGTTGGTGCCGAGAAAGCCGAAGATGCGCCCGGGCGTCACCGTGAAGCTGACATCGTCGACGGCGCGGAAGGCACCGTAGGTTTTCGAGACATTCCTGATTTCCAGACCCATCGCGGCAAACACCTCCGTGTGGCGTAGCATCGAACTATGGTAGGCGGAGTTACCCACGCAACGTTGCATCGAATATGGCGCATAAATGTCACATGTCTGTGAACGACGTATGCTTTTGGTGCGTCGCCGAGCCGCCCCTAACGAGTCCAGAGGACCATGCCGTGACCGCTTCCAATCCTGCCCGAACTGTTCAATCGTTGCCCTACGGCGCCTGGCCGTCGCCGGTGACAGCGGAGATGCTGACCGAAAGCCCGCCGGGGGTCCTGGAACCCGGCGACAACGGGCAGGTCCCGATGTGGGTCGAATCACGGCCCCAGGAGAAGGGCCGGTACGTGCTCGTGACCGGGACTCCAGACGGCCCCCTCGACCTCACGCCGGAACCGTTCAACGTGCGGAACCGCGTCCACGAGTACGGCGGCGGATCCTGGGCGGCGGACGGCGACCTGGTCGTCTTCGCCAACTTCGCCGACAACCGCCTCTACCAGCTCGATGGAATCGGCAATGAGCCGCGTCCGATCACCCCCGAAGGCGGCTATCGCTTCGGGGACCTCCAGCTCGACCGCGTCAGCGATCGCATCGTCTGTGTCCGCGAGGATCACACCGATTCCGCGCTGGAACCCGTCAACACCATCGTGGCGCTCGACCTGGACGGCCCGAACGAGGAGGGCGGCACGATCCTGGTTTCCGGCGGCGACTTCGTGTCGTCGCCGCGCCTGAGCCGG
>JACCYX010000487.1 GCA_013696265.1 Chloroflexia bacterium | reverse complement strand
ATCGCCCGCCACAAGCTGGTCGATCACTACCGGCGCGAGGAGCGGGAGCGCCGCCAGTTCGGTCCGGCCTCGCCTGACCTGCTCGACATCGGTCCATCGCCGCCGCTCGGTTGCCTCGACCTCGATTCGCTCCACACCCGCGACGACATCGTGGCCAGCCTCGACCGGCTCCCGCCACGCCAGCGGAGCGCGCTGGTGTTGCGCTACTTCGACGACTGCGATGTCGGGACCACGGCCAAACACCTGAACCTGAGCGTCCACGCCACCGAATCGCTCCTGGCCCGGGGCCGGAACGCGTTCCGCCGCATCTATCGCGAGATCACCGGAGAACCGTCATGACCAACCATGTAGACGATCACGATTTCCAGCGGTTCGCTGGGCGATTCGGCCAGCCGGTGGCGCCTTCACCGTCGTTTGCTGACTCCCTTCGGCGGCGAGTGACGGCGTCATCCGACACCGGGACCGGCAACGAACAGCCCATGTTAACAACCCGGATTCCTCACGGCATCGCCGGAAGCCCGCCGTCTGCCCACGGGACGGACGGGCCATGGCGTCCCGCCGGCTGGATGGGTGCCCTGGAAGCCGCCGTGGCGGTGTTGCTCGTGATGTCGCTTGCCGGTGCTTCGGTGGTGTTTCGCCAACCAGCGGCGCTGTACGACCTGGCGTTCCAGCCGACACCTGAGTTGACTCAGGAAGCCTTCAACTACGGCGGTGACGCCGGCCGCACCTGGGTGCTGGGCGACGTGGAGCCGGAAATGGGCGGATTTCGTCAGGAACCGTCCATCGACATCGCGGATGGTCAGTTCGGTGGTCCCGGCGCGTCGGCGATTCTCGTCGACAATTCGTATGTTTTTACGGTTTCCGGGGTCGAGGAAGACGAACTCGTTCGCTACGAATTGGAGAGCCACGAACGCGCCTGGACGGCGTCGATGTACGTCACCGGCAGGCTCGCCAGCGATGGCGAGCGGATTTTCGGGATGCGCGCTGACCGAATGAGCACGACGTTCGCCGCGACACTCGTGGCGATCGACTTCGAATCCGGCGAGACCGCGTGGGAGGGTCCGCAACTCGCGAACCGGTTTATCGAGTCATCCTCGCTGGTGCTTTCGGGCGACACGATTTTCGGGACTGACTACCTCGGAAACGTTATCGCCGTCGACAAGGACGACGGCACGCTGTTGTGGCAGTACCCGGAGACATTCGCGGTCCCGTCTGCCGACGAGGACTACATTTCAGGCCCGCAGTTTTACCCAAGCGTTGAAATCGCGGCCAACGACGAAGCGGTGTTCCTGAGCCGCCCCAGCAAGGCAATCCTGTCACTCGATCGGGAGACTGGTGTGGAACTCGGATCGATCAATCTCGTCGATGACTACGGCGCTGACATCATCGCGTCGTTGGTCCAGGTGCGTGACCAACAATTGGTGGTCACGGCAATTCAGGCGCCACGATCTGAAGATCTCGAGGCGATCCGCGACTACATGCCCAGCAGTATCCTGGTCTTTGACGCCAACACGCTCGTGCTGAAAGCCCGCACCGACGTATTCGACTTCCGCGGCAACCCGGTCCTCGCGCCAGGCATCGTCTACGTGCCGACCGCGGCGTCAGTCGAGGGCGATGCCAGTCTCCATCGGATGGACCTCGCCACCGGTGACCTGAGCGAGCCGATCAGAGGGGTGTGGTCACGATGGGACATGACCCTGAGCGCATCCGGGAACGTGCTGATGGTGACCGGCGATCCTTCGACCGTCGCCTTCTTCGACATTGCTACGGGCGAGTTGCTCGACAGCGTCGAACTAGGGATCACAAACATGGAGACGCCGTTCGGCCACCCATTGCGGATGTGGGGCGAGAACCCCATCGTGATTACCGGCATGGGCGAGGTGTACGTGATCGAGGACGATTCGGCCGAATGAAGCGACGGGCGGCGCACATCCGGCGGACACACCATCGACCGAATTGGGGTATCGGAAGACCCATTCCCCGGTCGATGGCGGTACCGCCCCTACAGATTCGACGAAAATCGGGCGGATGTAGCGGCAAGGGTGCGGGAGCCGAGGGGGACGAAGGGCTGGAACTGGCTCGTCTCGCAGGCGCGCTTCGCCATCAGGCAGAGCTGGGCGCTGAGTAGGCCATCTTCAAGCGTCGCCCGGCTCGGGCCGGTTCCGTACAGGATCGCCAGGAAATCGTGGGCCAGGCGCTCGTCGCCGCCGTGGTGGCCGGTCGTCCCGGCATCCACCCGGTGCCGCTCGACACGGCCGCTGTGGTGGTGGTGGACCACCATCTCGTCGGTGTTCCAGTCGAAGCTCACCGTGCCC
>JACCYX010000447.1 GCA_013696265.1 Chloroflexia bacterium | reverse complement strand
CGAGCGCGGTGGGCCGGATATCGTGCTCCGATTGCAGCTGGTCGAGATCGGTGCGGCGCAGGAACTCCGCGTATTCCGCCTGCATCAGCAGTTCGGTCGGCGACATGGCGGAGGAGAGCGGCACCCGCACGTGACCTTCGATCACCTCGGCGTCGATGAACTCCACCCCGCGCTCGCGCGCGACCGAGACGCGGTGGTTGCCATCCTTGACGAAGTAGATGTCGCCCACCTTGTAGAGCTGGATCGGGGGCAGCCGCACGTCCTCGTAGAAGGCGCGGTCCACATTGGTCCAGCGGCCGCGCGTGTTCCTCTTGCGCGGCAGGAAGGTCCGGTCGAAATCCTCGAACCGGTCCATGCTGCCGACGATCTGCCGGATCGGGACTGTCTGGAGCCCGCGATAGCTCTCGCCTTCCGGGGAGAGGCGTTTGCGGATCTCATGGAAGGGCATGAGATCGTTGGTCTGCCGGTTGACGACCGCCAGCAGGTCGTGCAGGACCGCCTTGTGCCGGGCGCGCTCGAAATCGTCGCGGAGTTGATCTTCCATCATGGCCGTTCTCCCCCCTCCGCGGGGGCGCTCCCGCGCCGTGCCGCCAGATGGTTGAAGGTCAAATCGAGTGCCTGGTAGGGATAGACATTGATGACGCCGGTGTCCTCGAACTGGACTCGGTTGGGAATCGACCGGTCGTAGAGGTGGATGTGCCCGTGCAACTGGTACGTGGGCGCGAAATGCTTGAGAAAGCCGCGCATCGCCTTGAACCCGCGGTGCGCGAAGTCCTCTCGGTCGTTGACGTCGCGGGGCGGTGAGTGGGTCACGAGCAGATCGAGATACCGACCATGCCGGAGCCGGTTCCAGAGGAGCCTGGGCGCCATTTTCAGCATCATCCAGGTCATCTGGAACTCCGTGAATTGCACCGGTTCGCGTTCGGAATACCGGGGCGAGCCGGGCAGCCCGGCCAGCAGCAGGCCATAGGTCGGGTCGCGCACCACCTTGCCGCCGAGGTTGACGCACCCCTCCGGCAATTTGGGCACCCCCCGATCGCCGGACCGCGTCAGTTCCTCGGCGTGGTTGCCGAGCACGTAGTAGACCGGCCGGTTGAGCGAATCGACCAGGAATTCGAGGTACGACGCCGGCACGTCGCCACACCCGATCACGAGCTGGACATCGGACATGCGCTCGCGGAGCGAGGTCGAGTAGATGCGCTGGTCCACCTCGTCGGAGACGGCCAGCATGCGCAGCGTCACGCCGTGATCAGGTGTGGATTGGTGACGTTGTGCGGGCAAAGGCGGTATTCCCGGATAGGAGTGTCAACCACGGAGCCGCTCCGTGTCGTTGGCATTCTACACGCCGCCCCCTGGATTCCCCTGATGCACCTGTCCCACTGAACCGTCATTCCGAGCTTGCGAGGCAGCGACGCGCAGCGGAGCGCTATCCCTGCGCGCAGCGAAGCGATAGCGCTTCCGGCGGAGCCGGTGTATCAGAGCCGACAGTCGCCATAGTTCGGTACACCAGAAGCGTGCACAGTCGCCCATATCCGAGTTCCGGCAAGGTCCGCCACCACCCGTCATCCCGGGGCGCCAACTCCGTTGGCGAGCGCTATCGCCTCGCTGCGCGCAGGGATACCGCTTCGCTGCCTCGTTCCTCGGAATGACGGTCTGGCAGCTGTTCTCGTAGGGCTGCCGGGCTTGTCTCCGCCCTTTCGGATTGACGACTTTGGAGCCGTCCGTCACTCCTCGACCAGGCCCGCCAGGTGGCTATCCTGGTTCCAGGCGCCCGGTTCGCCGTGGCCGTCGCGGTCGATCGCCAGTTCCGAAACCGAACAGTTCAGGAACCCGCCCCTCGTACCGGGCCAGATGTCGAGCGGGTCGCCGTGGGCCTTGGCCGCGATCCAGGCCAGCGAGCCGCCGTGGCCGACCGCGACCACCACGTCGTTCGTACCGACGTGGTGGGTCACGATTTCGTCGTAGGCGGCGATCACGCGGGCGCCGAACTGCCGCCCGTTCTCACCACCCTCCCAGCCCCGGTGCATCGGCCGGTTGGGATCGGCCATGACCGCGGCCAGCTCGGGGTTGGCGGTCCGCCAGTCCGTCCAGAGCAGGCCCGCCGCCCGGCCCGCGTCGATCTCGGCCAGGCCCGCGATCGGCGCCGGGGTCAGCCCGACCGCCTCGCCGATGATCGACCCCGTTTCCATCGCCCGGTCGAGGGGGCTCGCGTAGAGGTGCGTGATGTCGTCCCGTTCCGCCAGCTTCGCGGCCACGGCACTGGCCTGCAGCCGCCCGACATCGGTGAGCGGGTCGTCGGACCCCTGGATCCGGCCTTCGACGTTGCCCAGCGATTGACCGTGACGTACCAGCAAAAGCAGCATGCAACCCTCCGGGAACAGATGCCAAAAACACCCGTGCCGCAATCATAGCCGCGATCGCCCCTGGCGGCGGGCGAACGAAAGGTGTGGACTTGTGGTCCACACCTTTCGTCATCCCCTCTGGAGTTCGCGGCAAGCGTTGGCGTCAGAGGCCGAGGCGGCGCCAGCGGCCCGTGGCGGAGCGGCGTTCCCCCTGGCGGAGCAGCATCGCCGCGCCGAAAAGGATGACCGCGAATACGCCCGACGCGGTGATCGTGGCCTCGTAGGTGCTTTCCGGGAAGATCAGGCTCGACCCCGTCCCGGTCGACGATAGGGCTGTGGTCGTCGTGACCGCGCCGCCCTTGCCGGATTGGGTCGTAGCGCCGCCCTCGGTGCCGTCACCTGAGGTGAAGGCGCCGCCGCCGACCCCGGACGACGTGTCAACCGTCGCGCCCTTGCCCGAGTCGAGCATCGAGGTACTGCCCTGCGTGCCATCACCGTCGGTCGACGTCACGTCAATGCCCTGGCCGCCCACGCCATCGCCGGCGTCATCCTCTGGGCTGGCCGGCGCGGTCGTTGCCTCCTGAGTGGCAACCGCTATCTGGGTTGGTTCGGCCGTCACCACGGGGGCGGCGGTCGGGACCGTGGTTGGCGCGATGGTTGGGACGGCGGTCACGGTCGGTTCGGGCGCGACCGTGGCGGTTGGCGCGGATGTTGGTTGGACCGGTTGCGCCGTGGGTTCGCCGAGGCCACCGACCGCGACCGGGGTGCCGGCCGCGTTGGCGGGCGTGCCTTCGATGTCCGTGCAGACGATGAGCGTGCCGAGCTGGTTGACGGCGAGGTGCAGATCGATCACGTAGTCGCCGTCGATCAGGTCGTCGAGCGGGGCATCCACCAGCGAGGTGCCGGTGCCCGATTCGCCGATGTTCTGGAGGTTGTACTCCGGCTCCGGCTCGATGTCGTCACAGGTGCCCGCGTGGATATGGGCGGGGTGATCTTCGCCGGTGTCTTCGAGCGCCAGCTCGACAATCGTCCGCTCGCCCGCCGCGTAGAGGGTGGCCGTGCCGGTCACCCCGGAATCGTTGAGTTCAGTGAAGTCCAGGGTGATCCGTGGCGCGTCTAGCCCCGGCGTCGCCACCGGCGATGCCTCCGGGGTGCCGCCGGTGTTCTGGCTCGTCGCCACCGCTCCGCTGAGCAGGTAGAGCGTCAGGGCGACCGCGGCGATGACGCC
>JACCYX010000478.1 GCA_013696265.1 Chloroflexia bacterium | reverse complement strand
CGCCAGTCGGTTCCGTGATCGTTACAGAAGCCGTTGATCAGGATTTTCGTTTGACCGTCTTCGATGAATCCCACGTACTGACGCCGGTGATCCAGCGGGCCCTGTCGCTCAACCAACGCCGCGTCGGCGGCCCGCACGTCGGCGAGCGAAGGGGACCAGTACGCCTCGGCCCCAACGAACAGGGCGGCGTCCGCCTCCATCACGATCACCCCTTCAGTATCGCCAAACGCCACCGGTTGCCAAGCATCGCTGGCGGGCGTGGCGCCGCAGCCATCGGGCGATTCCGCCGCCGTGGCGGCCATGGCCGCGCACTCCGGTGCTTCCGGCTCGTTGCCGAAGCCAAAAGGCGCGGTCCCAAACAGCACGATGAGCAGGATCTCGATCAGGATCATGGACAACCTTCCCTACGGCACGGACCCGGGTTCACGCCTCGCCATTCCCGGTGTAGCCGACGATTCGCCAGCTTCTCATCTTCCCACTGTGGCTAACGCCCGCCCGGATCGTTCGGTTGCCCTGGTGGGTGTCCGCGAATGGAACGACCTCGGCGGGAGCGACAGCCCACCGAGGTCGTTCTTGAAGAGTTCGGACTATCCCGCCCGCTTGAGGCGGCCCGTGCGTTTCGCGTAGTGCTCGCCGCGCTGGAACAGCCACAAGCCGAGTGGCGGGAAGACGGCGCCCATGATCAGCAGCGGCCAGATGTTGTCCCACTGGCTGCCGAAGGTCTGGCCCTCGAGCAGCGTTTCCCGGATTCCGTCCAGTGCGTAGTAGACCGGCGACAGGTAGGCCAGCGGCTGCATCCAGCCGGGCAGGACATCGATGCTGTAGTAGATGCCGGAGATCAGCAACAGCACGGCGGTCACGATGCTGGTGACCTGCTGCCCCTTCTCCGGCGAGAGCAGCGGCATCACGGCCGCCACCATCCCGAAGCCGACCAGCGAGACGCTGCAGACGGCGAGGATGCCGGCCGCGCCGAGGTAGTTCGCGTCGCCCAGCGAGAGGTCGAAGAAGAACGAGATCGCGATCAGCATCACGATCACGCGGGCCATGCCGTAGACGATCGCGTAGACGCCCATCCCGAGCAACTGCGTGACCCGGCTGGCGGGACTCATGAAGGTGTACTCGATCGTACCCTCCCAGCGTTCCCAGCTCACGGTCTCCGACAGGAGGTCGAAGATCATCGAGAGGTAGCTCCAGACCATCGAGCCGATGAGCAGGAAGGTCGTGAGCCGGGCGATTTCCTCGGCGCTGCCGCCGGACCCCACCCCGATGAAGCCGATGGTGAGCGCGTTCATGGTGGTGTAGACGAGCCAGACCACTTCCCAGAGGACGTAGCGTTTGGTCAAGTAGTAGTTGCGCTGGGCGTATCCCCAGACGGCGATGAGTTCGCGCAGCCAACCCGGTTTGGTCAGCGGCGCGCTTGCGGCGTGCATTGGTCAATCCTGTTCTATCTGCGTCCGGTCGTGGCCAGCGTTCCGGTAGGGGAGCACCTTGTGTGCTCCCGTCGTTCGGGCGGACGCAAGGTCCGCAGCCGTACAAGCCCTATCGGTCGGTGATCAGGCGGCCTTCTTCTCGTCCTTGTTCTCGAACTCCGCCTCTTCCAGGGTCGTGCCGGTGGCGGCCATGAAGACTTCCTCCAGGGTCGGCGGCCGGTCACCCACCTGGTGCTGGCGCTTCAGGTTCTCGGCCGTGTCGAGCGCGATCAGCTCCCCGTTGAGCAGGATCCCGATCCGGTCGCACAGCTCCTCCGCCTCGCCCATGTCGTGGGTGCAGAGGAGGATCGAAGATTCATGGTCGGCCCGGATCGCGCGGATCAATTCCTGCACGTCCTTCTTGCTGCGCGGGTCCAGGCCGGTTGTCGGCTCGTCGAGCAGCATCAGCATCGGGCTGGTGAGCAGGGCGCGGGCGAGCGCGATCTTCTGCTGCATGCCGCGCGAGAGATGCTCCATCGGCTCGTTGACGCGCGTGAAGTCGAAGCCGATGCCGTCGAGGATCTCCCGGATCATCGGCTTGCTTTCGCGGTCGGTCACGCCGTAGAGCTTGGCGCCGAAGATCAGGTTCTCCATGGACGAGAGCTTCTTGAAGAAACTGGCCTCCACGCTGACCCGGTTCATGTAGCGCTGCACCTCTTTCGGATGCTTGACCGCGTCGATTCCAAAGACATCGACCTCGCCGCTGTCCGGCAGGGTCAGGGTCGAGATCACGCGAATGAGCGTGCTCTTGCCGGAACCATTCGGCCCCAGGATGCCGACCACCTCGCCCCGGTTGAGGGTGAGCGAGACCGACTTGAGGGCATAGGCGTAATCCTTGCGTCCCTTCTTGAATCGTTTGTCGATGTTTCGTAATTCCAGGGCGTGTTTGGCGCGCTGGATCTTTTCGAGCGTCATTCATCCTTACCTTTGCTCGTTCGCCTGTCTTTGCCAAAACATGTGCGGGAACCGGCCGCTACCCGGCACCCCGTGCCATTGGTCCCTCGCACGGCGGACCCCGGACTCTGTGGCGTTAATGCAGACTGCTCCGGATCATGACCATTCCCTCCCCTCGTGAACAACACCATTCCATCCCGATCGTCGTACGTCATGAGGCGCACGCAAAGAACCCTTCCCGGTTGTGCCCGAGAAGAGTGGTCCATGTCGTAGATTGCGTTGGCGTGATCGTCAGTCAGGCTCGCGGATCGACAGGGCGCACTCCTCCCACAGGTTGTCGCCAAGAGGCGGGCTGATTCTGTAGAAGCCGCGGTTCATACGTCAATCCATGCCTGAGTCGTGAACGGACACCTGGCGCGATCCGGCCAGGCACTCTCGACAGGTTAGGGCCGTCCACCCCCAATGTCAAGCGTTTCACGATTTCCGAAACACCACACGATGTTGTATTTTCGCTCAATCGAGAGTGGCATGCAAAATCATGCGTCGCGCAACCCGATTTCCCAACACTCTTTGACATACTGAAAAAGCCGCGCCACAACCGGGCGTTGCCCGTATGATGGGCGCGTGGTGGAAACCGATTCGACCTCAACAAGGAATTTCGAACATGCAGGTGAACAGGCGGACCCTCTTCAGTAGCGCCATCGCGACCGCGGCCACGTTGGCCGTGCCCGGAATCATCGGTCTGGCTCAGGAGGCGACTCCCGAACCGGGAAGCGTCGCCACTCCGGGTTATGGGATCGCCAGGGTTCGCCAGCATCCCACGGCGGAACTGGCCCAGGCCGTCTACCCCGACGTCATGTCCCAGTTCCTGCCCCCGACCGCCGCCGTGCCGGGCTACGCCGGCTACATCTTCGCCTTCGATGACGCCGACCCCGCCGTTACCATCAACATCACGCTGCTCGCCGATGCCACCGCCGCCGATGCGGCGAACGCCGTGGCCCAGGACTACGTGCAAGGCATGGATCCCCGGCTCATGCCCGAGACGTCCCTGGCCGAACAGGGCGAGATCCGCATCTTCCAGAGCACGGAAAGGCCGCGCACGGAACTCCCGCCCCTGCTGACCGGCTGCCACATCACGATGCGGCATCGGCTGAACGCACCGGATACCGACATCGAAGGCGTGATCGCGGCCGCGGCCGACGGGTTCGGTCCGATTATCAGGGACATGAACGGCTACGTACTCTACGGCTGGATGCACACCAACGGCGGGCGCGTGTCGTTCAACATCTGGGAAACAGTCGCCCAACTGGAGGCCGGGAACGAGGCGGTCGCCGCCTTCGTCGCTGACAATCCCGTCATCACATCGGAAGGCGAAACCCTCGTCCACAACGGCGTTATCGGCTACTCGGACATCTTCGGCAGGAACTGATCGGCGCCGTTCCAGGACCAACGCGAGTGGAGTCGCAACCGATGCCCGAACCTTCCCGGGGCGCCCCGGCGCCCATCGCGACCGTTGCCGTGATCGGTGCGGGGACACTCGGCGCCCAGATCGCGGCAATGACGGCGGCCAGCGGTCGGCCGGTCCGCCTCTACGATGTCGTGCCGGGGGCGGCGGAGGGGGCGCTGGACCGGCTGCGGACCTTGCTCCAGCCGGTGATCGAACGGGGCGAACTCGACTGGAATCTTGAAGCCGTGCTGGCCCGGATTTCGCC
>JACCYX010000475.1 GCA_013696265.1 Chloroflexia bacterium | reverse complement strand
GTCCAGGAGGGACTCGATCCGGACCGCGCCCGCGAGGCTGGCGACGCGGTTGCGCTTTCGGTGATCGTCATCGCCCAGAACGATGAGGCCACAATCGCCGCCTCGATCGCCGCCATCGCCGGCCAGGAGTGCCCGGAGCCGTTCGAGACGATCCTCGTCGCCAGCGGCACGGACCGCACGGCGGCGATCGTGCGGGATGGGTTTCCGGCGGTCACGGTGATCGAGCTGCCGAAACCCGCCCTGCCCGGTGAGGCCCACAACGCCGGCCTGCGGGTCGCCAGGGGCACCTACGTCACCTTCCCCGGCTCGCACGTCACGATCGCGCCAGGGAGCCTCCAGAGCCGCCTCCGGGCGCACCGCCGCGGCTACGCGATGGTGACGGGCGTGACCGAGAACGGGACGCGCACGCCAGCCGGGTGGGCTTCCTATTTTCTCGATCACGCCGACGGGCTGCCGGGCCAGGGTCCGGCCGAGCTGAACGGACCGCCCGCCCACTGCTCCTACGCCCGCCTGCCGTTGCTGGAAGCCGGCGGCTTTCCGGAGGGGGTCCGCACCGCCGAGGATACCGCCGTCAACCGAGTGCTGGCCAAGCGTGGTTATGTCGCCCTGCGCGATCCGCGCATTCGCTTCGTCCACCATAGTCCCTGCCGCACCTGGCGACGGCTCGCGCGGCATCACTTCGGGCGGGGTCGGGGCTGGGGCCGCCTGCTGGTCGAGCGGCATCAGGAGTCGGGGCGCCTGCTGAATGTGGACGTGCTTCGGACCCGGCTCGTGCGGCACGTCCCGGAGCGGCTCGCGCGCGTGGCGCGCGGCGTCGAGGGCGCTACGCCGGAACTGCGGGTCGAGTATCGTCAGGTCCGGCTCGGGGTTGTATTCGGGGCGGTGGCCTCGTGGGCGGGAATGTGGGCCGAGATCCTGCGGCCCGCGCCCGGCAAGTGGGCGGTCCTGACCGGCCGGCCGCGCCAAACGGTCCTGACCGTCCTGACCGGCGAACCGGCCCGCGTTTACCTGACGGACATCGATCGAGTTGCGGATCGGGTGACGACAATCGAGTTATCGCCGTCGCTGCCACTTCCTCAGGCATCCGGTGAGGCGATCCCGCTCGCGGTGCTGGCGATGGACGAGGCGATGAGCCCGGCGTCACTCCTGGCGATCATTGCCGGCGGCTTGGACATTGAGGGCATGGCGTATATCGTCGCCAACGCCAACTGGCTTCCGACGCGAAATGACTGGCAGGTAAATGCCTCGCTCACGACCAAGGTGCGGACATGGTCGCGCGTCGTGCGCGGCCAGATGAACGGCGACTTCGCCTCGACATTACCCATCTGGAGCCTGGCAGGCATTGTCAAATCGATCCGCGCGTCACGGTAGACGCATCGTCGAACGAACGGAAACGGCCAGGCGCACGATGCGCCGGGCCGTCGATTTCCGCGAGTTGTTCCCGTAGGGTTAGCTTTCCGCGCTCATCGGCTGCTGGAACGCGGACGGGAATGGATCGTTACCCGCCGCCCAGTTGACGAATCCGGCGTGTCGCCCGGAAACCATGGCGACATTCATCATGGTCTGGCGTTCGGCATCTTCCGACGTACCCGGCACAACCGCGGCAAAGCGGGAGGTGAGGTCGTCCAACGATGTCGACAGGCTCTGCAGGAATGCATCCGCATCGCCGCTCTGGACCGCGGAAAGCCGTGACCGCTGCCCGAACTGGCGGGTCGAAGTCGCGGAACCCGTACCGAACAGCGCACTCAGCGCCTCGAGCTGGGTCGCGATTTGCTCCTGGATCGTGGTGAGGGCGTCGAAGACTCCCTCAGCGAAGTCGTCTTCGAGGAAATCCGCAAAGCCTTCGAAGATCGCGACGATCTCGTCGAACGCTTCATTGATGATCTCGAGCCCTTCCTCCAACGGGAACGGGTTCGGCACACCGTATTCGAGGTCGTCCTGGAAATTCTGGACCACGTATCCCGCGCCACCGCTTGAAGGCGCCGCGGAAGCCGTCTGCCCAAATGTGGTGGCGTAAGCAAGCGCCGCCCCCGCCGAGACGCCCAGCGTGGTCAGGCGGCCCACGAATGTACGCCGATCAATATCACCGCGAACGAATGCCTCAATGGTCTCTCGCTTGGTCACAGGTCCCCCTCGGATCTGAGCGTTGGTTTGACTGACGGCCCCGGCAATCCGCCGCGCGCCGTTCTGATGACTGGGTAACTGCCTCGCACCCCTATTCATCAATCTACGCTGGCGCCGCCCGGAATCCAATGGGCCGATTGGGATGGGTATGTCGTTCGCCGCGACCCCCGACCGGTCAGGTCCCGGACGGCTCCGGCGTGCCCGATTCCGTGGCCGGTTCGGGTGTACCTGGTTCGTCGGCGGGGACGCCGTTGAGCAACGCATCGACTTGGCGCTCGACTTCGGCTGGTTCGACGTAGTTGTAGATCTCGGTGCGCCCCAGGATCGGATCCTCGAAATGCGCCCAGGTACCCGCCAGCATCGAAACCGATTCCGGGTTCATCGACGAGCACGTTCCACCGTAGGTTTTCGCGAGACTCGTGATGTCGGCGGCGGGCAGGTCGGTCCGCAGGTGATTTTCGGTCGTGGCGGTGACCTGGGTGATGTCGCTCACGAGGTCACTGCCTTCGAGTTCGTCGGCGATGCTGGCAAGCACACCCCATTGCCGCTGGATTCGCGCCCGATCGGCTTCCGGCCCGGATCGGAACCGCGCGTAGGCCAACGCCTGCTCGCCTTCGAAGTCCTGGATTCCTTCGCGAAAGTGCAGCTCACCGTTCCTCGTCAGCGTCTCCGGTACGTCAACGGTGATGCCGCCGACCGAGTCGACGATCCGCTCGAAGGCCACAAAATCGATCAGGACGTAATGATCGATCTCGACCCCCAGGAAATCCTCGGTGACGAGAATCTGATACGGAATGCCGCCCACCATCAGGGCATGATTGATTTTCGATTCACCGTACCCGGGCAGTTCGACCCGTGTGTCGCGAGGCACGGAAAGGGCCCGGCACGATTGCGAGGCGGCATCGAACTGGACCACCATCAGCACATCCGGGCGGACGCCGACATCGATCGGCGAGCCGGGCCGGGCGTCGACCCCCATCACCAGCATCGTGAAGCTGTCGTCACTGCCCGTGGTCAGCCCCGTAGCCACGGCGGCCCCACCGGCGATATCGCTGGCCCCGGAGGAGACGTTCCGCCACATCGAGCCGAAACCGTCGTTCGAATGCCGGGGAAGGTCCCGCTCCTCGTAGGCCGCATCGAGTGCGGCCTGGGCAGGACCGGTCTGGACGGTGATCGGTCCGCCGGACAGGGTTGGATCGTCCTCTTCCAGGTACGTGCCGTCGACGATTTCAGGCGGCGGCGTGCTGACCTGCCGCAACGACGAGATCGTCGATCCGGTCCAGTACAACGAGGGCACCAGCGCCGCGACCAGGAGGATGAGCAGGGTGGACGGAATGAGGACGCGCTTCTTCCGATAGAACGGCCGGCGATGCCGCCGGCGCTTGCGGCGTGCCGGCGCCGGCGTGGTTCCACCCGCCATGCCGGGCAAGGGAACGAAAGTCGTGTCGGTTTCCGGCTCGACCGGACCGATCGGCGCCGGCATGCTCACGGGAATGGCGGCTACCGGCGCCGGTCCAGCCTTGACGGCCGCAACGCCGGCGGACGTGCCGCAGGCCGGGCAAAAACGCCAGGCTGTCTCCCGCCGCTCGCCGCAGGCCGTACAATAGCCACGCTCGTCAAACCCGCCATTGGTTGATATGTGCTCCCCACCCGTCAAGAAGTGTCCCCTCGTCAATCGTCCTCTAGATTCAGGAGAACGGACTTGTGCCTGCCACGCCGTACGCCACCAGGGGTGATCGGCGAGTCTTTCGATGTTTCCAACCTGGTGTCCATGTGGAAGGGGCGTTCGCCAGCCAAACGCGTCCGCATCAAGTCATAACACGAAGGACCGGACAGGACGGGGTGACTCACGGGTGGTCTCGAGCCACCCATTGCGCATGCCCCATCCGGCGGCGCCTGTGGCACACTCGGTGCCGTGACCGCGATGGGCCAGCCCAAAGCATGGAATCTGTCCGCGGACGGACGGTTTCACTCGGGCGAAATGCCGTTGAACGACAATGGATGGCGGCATCGATGGTGGAGTGTCACCGTCACGAAACAATCATCACGCGGCAAGGAACACGCATACGCATGTGGAATCAGCGCCCCGGGCCACCGTCCGCAGCCACCTCCGGAAAATCCCCGCCACTCGATTTCTTCGCTTTCGCGATCCTGGTGGCGATCGCCGCCGGGTCCTGGATCGCCATCGCCGTGCTTCGTCTCGCCGAACCCGGTCCCCAGGACCGGACGCTCACCATCCATGGAATCTACGACGAAACCGGCCACCTGCTGACCGCGCTGATGGTGGCCGCCGGCGTGCGAGCGATGCGCTTGCCGATTCCCTTCTGGTCGGTCCTGATCGGCGGCGTGATCCTCGATGTGGGGCACGTCATGATCCAGCTCGACTTCTCCGAACCGATCGACGGGTCCAGCCGCAACGGCACCCACTCGATCCTGGTCGTCGCCCTCATCGCCTTGGGCGGTTTCGTCGACCAGCGACGCGCCAACCTCTGGCTGGGAGTCACGATCGGCGCCTTGTCCCATCTCTGGCGCGACATGGGCACCGGCCTGGTACCGCTCGCCTGGCCCATCTCGCACGAGATTTGGGGCACGTCATTCACCCGGTACATGGTCGGGCTCGCCGGCCTGACTGTCGCCATGATCGGGAGCGGCGCCCTGCTCGCGATCCACGAACGTGCCAACCGCGACGTGGCCGGGATCACTCCGGCGTCCGTCACCACCAGCAATCGGGCGGGACAGTAGGCGCCCTATTC
>JACCYX010000469.1 GCA_013696265.1 Chloroflexia bacterium | reverse complement strand
GTTTCCAGCGTCCGGGCAGCGGTCGTGCCGACAGCGACCACCCGCGCACCTCTCGCCCTGGCGGCGGCGATCGCCGCCGCCGCGGGTTCGGGTACGGCGCACCACTCACGGTGGATCGCATGGTCTTCGGCGTAGCTGGCCGTGACGGGCCGAAACGTATCGAGCCCAACATGGAGCGTGACGTGAGCGACACCGATCCCCTGGCCTGCCAGCGCTTCGAACATCGCCTTGGTGAAATGCAGACCCGCCGTCGGAGCGGCGGCCGAGCCCGGATGGGCGGCGTAGACCGTCTGATAGCGCTCGTCGTCGTCCAGTTGAGAAGAAATATAGGGCGGAAGCGGCGCTCGCCCGTATTCGTGAAGACTGATCGCCAGCCGCTCGTCGAGTTCGACCACGCCCTCGCCGTCGATACCCTTCTCGATAACCGTCACGGTCGCCTCCGGCGCCGGCTTTCCGCTTCGCGATGGAATCACGATCTCCTCGCCAAGCCGCAACCGGCGCGCGGGGCGCATGAGGACCTCCCAGTGGCGCCCCTCCAGCTCACGAAGCAGCAACACCTCGACCTCGCCCCCGCTCCGCCGGCGGCCGGCGAGGCGGGCGGGTAGCACACGGCTATCGTTCAGGACGAGGAGATCGCCGTCGCGCAAGAGGTTGGGAAGCTCCATGAACGTCCTGTGCGATATGTCGCCTGACGCCCGATTCAAAGTCATGAGCCGGCTCGCCGAGCGATCCGCGAGCGGTTCCTGCGCGATGAGTTCCGGCGGCAGGTCGTAGTCGAAATCCGACATCGCCAGTCGCTGGGCCTGAGGTTCGGTCACTCACCCTCCAGGAACAGCGACGGTTGATTGGTCCGATCGGCCGGAAAGGGGATTCCAAGATGCTCGTAGGCGCGGCGAGTGGCGACGCGGCCACGAGGTGTGCGTTGCAGAAAGCCTAGCTGCAGCAGGTAGGGTTCATAGACATCCATGATGGTGTCCGTCTCCTCACTGGTGGCCGCCGCCAGCGTATCCACCCCCACCGGTCCGCCATCGAACTTGTCGATCAGCGCCACGAGAATCCGGCGATCGGTTTCATCGAGTCCCAGTGAATCGATTTCCAGCAGGTCCAGCGCCCGGTCCGCGATCACCTCGGTCACGACTGGCTCGCCGGCAACCTGAGCAACGTCGCGCACCCGGCGCAGCAGCCGGTTGGCGATGCGCGGGGTGCCTCGCGCCCGGCCCGCCAGCATCCGCGCGCCAGGTTCGTCGATCGGCATCGCGAGGATGGACGATGACCGCTTGATGATGAGTTCCATGGCGTCGTGATCGTAGAAATCGAGCCGGAGGACGGCGCCGAACCGGTCGCGGAGCGGGCCGGTAAGCAGGGCCAGGCGCGTGGTGGCTCCAACCAGCGTGAACTTGGGCAGGTTGATCCGCATCGTCCGGGCGGCCGGTCCCTTGCCGATGATGATGTCGACCGCGAAGTCTTCCATTGCTGGATAAAGCACTTCCTCGACCACGCGGTTGAGCCGGTGGATTTCATCGATGAAGAGCACGTCGCCGGGTTTGAGGTTGGTGAGGATGGAGACGAGATCGCCCTGGCGCTCGATCGCCGGACCGGAGGTTACGCGCAGGCTGACCCCCATCTCGGCGGCGACGATCGCCGCCAGGGTGGTTTTGCCGAGCCCTGGCGGGCCATAGAAGAGCACGTGATCGAGCGGCTCGCCCCGGGCCAGGGCCGCCTGGATGAAGATGTTGAGGTTCGTCTTGACTCGATCCTGGCCGATGTACTCGTCGAGGCGGCGTGGACGCAGCGATTTCTCGACCACCGCGTCCTCGTCGCGCTGGGTGCCGGTGACGACTCGGCTGGATTCCCGCTCACGGGGAGCGGGTTGAGACTGGCCCGGTGGCCGGCGTGATTCTGTCATGAGTCAAGTATACGACGAGTCGAACATATGTTCGTACTCGAACGCTCCCAATGTCCAGTCCATTGTCCGCCTCCCGGTCACGGAGTCGCAACCGCCGGCGTCGATCCGACTGGTGCCGGCGATGCGGCCGGGGTGCCGCCATCCAGCGTATCCAGTTGGGTCTGCGAGCGTTCGCCAATCAAC
>JACCYX010000435.1 GCA_013696265.1 Chloroflexia bacterium | reverse complement strand
AGGATCGGTTGAATCAGGTTTGGGGTGATGAACTTGAGGGCGAAGAATCCGTAGACGATCGTGGGAATACCAGCCAGGATTTCCAATATCGGTTTCAAGATCGACCGCGATCGCTCCCCGGCGTATTCGCTGAGATAGATGGCTGCCATCAAGCCGAGCGGGATGGACACGCACGCGGAAATGGCGGCGATGATCACCGTGCCGCGAACGAGGGGCAAGACGCCGAAACTGGCCTGGGCCGGGAACAGGGCCGTCCACTCGTTACCGAACAGGAACTCCCAGACCGGCACCTCGCCGAAGAACTCCAGCGATTCATACAGCAGGATAACGAAAATACCCAGCGTCGTCAGCAACGTAAAAACAGCGCAGGCGGCGAGCAACCACTTGATCAACCGCTCGGAAAACGCCTTGTTTCGCTTTCCAGAAAGATCGAGCGGTGGCCTGGAGCCTCCAGGGACGCTTCCCCCACCAAATGCGGCATCTGCCACGGCCATTCTCCCCAATATTTACCCTATGGTGTCGACTCAACGCGCTGAGATGGTTTCCATGATCGGCTCGCCGATCGATCGAAGCGGGTATGAGCCCGGCCGCACCGATGCGGCCGGGCCCATACGCGAAAAACGGTCAAGCTGCCGGGGATGCCTCTGGGGTACCGCCGCCGGCTTCGCTGTCCGGAGCGGTTTCGCCACTGATGGCGCCCTCAAGCTTGGTTTGCTGCTCCAACTCCACATTGCCCGGAAGCGGAATGTAGCCGACATCCGAAGCGAGTTCATCGCTGGTCGAAAGGTAGTAGCGGACGAATTCCTGGAGAGCGGGATCGCTCTGCAGCATCTCCGCATTGACGTAAATGAAGAGCGGTCGGGAAAGCGGGCTGTAGCTTCCGTCGGCGATTGTCTCGATCGCCGGCTCGACCGGGCCACTGCCACTCTCGATCGGAACGGCCCGCAGGCTGTCCTGATTCTCGACATAGTACGCGAACCCAAAGTAGCCAAGCGCGTTGACGCTGCCGATCACCCCCTGCACGAGCACGTTGTCGTCCTCACTCGGGATGTAGTCGGTCCGTACGGCAACGTCCTCGCCCAGAATAACTTCGTTGAAGTAGTCGAACGTGCCGGAATCGGCGCCCGGTCCGTAGAGTTCGATCGGCTCTTCCGGCCACTCCGGATTGATATCCGACCAGTTGACGATGCCGCCATCGGCGCTCCACAACTGCTGGAGCTGCTCGACGGTCATGGAGTCGACGAAATCGTTCTCGGCGTTGACGACCACGGTGATGCCATCGTACGCAACCGAGAATTCGTAGTAGCCGATACCGTTTTCGGCGGCCAGGGCAACTTCATCCTCGGCGATCGCCCGCGATGCGTTCGAGATGGCGATGTCGCCAGTGACGAATCGGTTGAATCCGCCGCCGGAACCGGAAACGCCGTTGGTGACGGCGATCCTGGGCGCCACGGCGGCGAATTCCTCGATGACGGCTTCGGTCAACGGCCCCACCGTCGACGAACCATCGGCTTCGATTTCACCGCTGACCTCGCCGATGTTGTCCGGCGGGGTGTACGGGATGGGGGTGGCATCTTGCGCCGTGGCGATCCCCAATCCGGAGAGCGGGGCGACGGCGAAGACCGCCGCCGAACCAATGACCATGTTCCGGCGGGTGAATCGACTGGAAAGGTTCAACGTCATCTGGTGTTGCCTCCCGATGTGTGGTGCTTTCAGGCGGGCGGACATCGCTCGCCACATCGTGTCCGGCCGGTGGGCTGTGATATCCCGCCCGGACCAGCTGCTGCTCAGCCGCTCGGTTGGTTGGTCGCCATCGCGGTCGATGGCGGCGCCTCCGGAAGTTCGGTCGACACCGGTTCCGGACCCACGATGAATCGATAGCCCGCGCCGTACACGGTTCGAATGCAATCGTGGGTGAGACCGGCCTCGTGGAGCTTGCCACGAAGCCAGGAAATGTGAACATCGACCGTGCGCTCATCGACAAAGACGTCGGTGCCCCAGACCGTGTCCAGCAACTCCTGCCGCTGGAACACCTTGCCAGGTTCCATCGCCAGCGTCACCAGGAGACCGAACTCCTTCGGTCGAAGTTGCAGTTCAGCGTCTCCCACCATCGCGCGGCGGCGATCCGGTTCGATCTGGAGTTCGCCCCGGAACAACACGCCCGGCGGGCGAGCCGAGAGCACCGCCTGGCGGCGGACCGCCGCCCGCACCCGGGCGAGGAGTTCCCGAAGCGCAAAGGGTTTGACGACGTAGTCGTCCGCCCCGAGTTCGAGGCCATCGACCTTGTCCTGCTCTTCGCCGCGAGCCGACAGCATCAGGACGGGGAAGGCATAGTCGCGCCGGATGGCGCGAAGCACCTGGAACCCGTTCAGTCCGGGCAACATCACGTCGAGGATCACGAGGTCAAGCCGGTCGCCCATCCGGGCCACCATTTCGATCGCCGCCGGTCCATCGGACGCGGTCAGCACCTCATACCCTTCACGGCTGAGATTGAACGCGAGCGCGCTGCGTAGCGACGGATCGTCCTCAACCAGGAGAACCGTCGCTCCTTCGCCTCGCTCGTCTATCCGTGCCGCCATGGTCGACCCCGCATCCACTGTCACTCGCAACGTGTCGAGTTCACACTGGAAGCGTAGCGACGCGGGATTAACCGTCCGTAAGCGGAGTGTTAAATCTCGGCGAGGATCAGGTAAACGGATGCGGCGGGCGCCAGAGGCGCAAATCTATGGGGATGGCGTCGGTGTCGCCGCGGCGGCTGCCGGCTCGACCAGCGCGAGATCGGTCGGGCGGCTCTTCCCGGAGTCGAGGAACGAGGTCGCCGTCAAGACAAAGAGGTCGCCGGCTCCGGTGGCGTTTTCATCTGTCGTCAGCAACACATCAGGACGAATGCCGTCGTCCTGGATGCGTCCCCGGCTGGGAGTGAACCACTCCGCGACCGTTACCCGCAGCGAGGCGCCGTCCTGGAAATCGAAGATCCGCTGGACCGACCCCTTGCCAAACGTCGGCTCACCCACCACCAGGGCGCGATCGTAATCGCGCAGCGAGCCCGCCACGATCTCGGCCGCGCTCGCGGTGTTGCCATCGACCAGCACGATCAACGGCAGGTCGACGGGGGCCGTCTCGCCGTTGATGATCGGCAACTCGGTCGCGCCTCCGCGTGCGGGCGAAGCGTCCTCGTACATCGCCGGCCCGACATCGTCGTCCAGGAACCGCCCGATCGTCTCCTGGGCGGCGCCCACCCACCCGCCGCCATTGCCGCGCAGATCGAGCACAATCCCGGCGGCGTCGTTGGCCACGGCAATCGCGATCGCCTCGTCGAGTTCTTGTGTCGTCCGGTCCCCGAAGATGTCGATCTCGATCCGCATGTAGTCCGTGTCGGGAATCATCTCCCAGGCCACCGGGTGAACGATGATCGCTTCCCGCTGGACGGCAATCTGGGTTGACATGCTCGCCGGGTAGTGCACCACCGTCAGGGAGACGGTCGAGCCGACCGGGCCACGCAGGTCGATGCCGTCGAGGTTTTCCGTGATCGAGCCCACCGGGCGATTGTCGATGCGCTCGACCAGGTCGCCGGCCCTGATGCCGACTCGGGAGGCGGGGGTATCCGGTCCGACGCGGGCAACGCTGACCAGGCCATCGACACTCCGCAACGTCACGCCGATCCCGCCGTACTCACCTTCGAGCTGTTCGGCAGCCACCTGGGCATCCGCTGGAAGCAGGTAGCGGGTGTAATCGTCATTGAGGCTCGTCAGCATGCCGGAGATGGCATTTTGTTCAAGGGAATCCACGAACCCTTCCCGCTCGCCGTCGTCGGTTGGCCGGTAGTAGTAATTTTCCGTCAACACGCCGGTCACGGCGTCGAGATCGCTGAATGAGGCATCGGCGTTCGCGTCCGCGCCATAGGTGGCCCGGCCGACGAGCAAGCCGCCAGCGACGCCAACCAGCAGCACGAGCAGGAACAATCCAGTCATGCGAACATGGAAGTGCGCCATCGACATCTCGCGCGGGCGCGACCGCAATGCCGGACTCGGTCGATGTTCGTCTGTCATGAGCGTGGTCTCCGAGAAGCGAATGTCGAGCGACGCGCGGTTTTGTTCGGGCCCGGTCGGAGCGTGTGTCCGGACGCTCCCAGGTGCAGGGTGGTGAGTGCAATGCTCCTCGTCGTCGATGTCGGGAATACCAACACCGTGTTCGGCCTGTACGGAGCGGACGATTCGCGGATCGTGGCGACCGCAAGGATGTCGACGAGGCGGGACCGCATGCCGGATGAATGGTACGCGATCCTGGCGCCGGTCCTGGAGTCGGTCCACGTCGCGCCTGGGCAGATCGAGGACATGGTGATCTCCAGCGTGGTACCCAGCGTTACGCGGTGGCTGTCCGCAATGGGACGGGAACGATTAGCGGTGGAGCCCCTCATCGTCAGTGTCGATCTGGAGTTGGGCATCGGCATCGACTATCCCGAACCAGGGGAAATCGGTCCCGACCGGCTGGTCAATTCACTCGCTGCGTACACGAAGTACGGCGCGCCGCTGATCTCGATCGATTTCGGGACGGCGATCAACTTCGATGTCGTCGACCGGCACGGCAACTACATCGGCGGCTCGCTGGCGCCCGGCCTGATCGTGGCCCTCGACGCGATGACCGGCCGGGCGGCCCGGCTCTTCACGGTCGACCTGGTGAAACCGGATCGCGCCATCGCCCGGTCTACCACCGGAGCGATCCAGTCGGGCGTGGTGCTTGGCTACCTCTCGCTCATCGAAGGCATGATCGTCCGCATCTCAGCCGAACTGGAGGGTAAGCCCACAGTGATCGTGACCGGCGGGTACAGCGAGATTTTCGCCGAGGCCTCGTCGATGATCGACGCCTCCGAGCCAGACCTCACGATCGAAGGGCTCCGCCTCGTTCACCGGCTCAACCGGAAGCCCGCTCCATGACGCCGACGGTCCTATGCTCATGGGGTGTGGTGCATGATTCTGCATGGACGGCTCCATCTGGAGTGTCTTGTACGGTTGCGGAGCTTGTCTCCGCCCGTGCTCGGCGATCGACGTCTCCCGTTTCGCACTGCTCACCAGGCGGCCCACCCTACCAAGCACGGGCGGAGACAAGCTTTGCAACCGTACATGGGTCGTGACCACGATACAAGTCGCTGAAGGTGTGGCACACCGCGTGAGAAGCACGAACACCGGTTGGCGCAGGAACGCTCTCCAAAGCGATGGGGTGCACCCATGTTCCCGCCGACCATTGGCCGAATTCCCGCGCCGCCATATACTGTCCAGCACAAGTCCACAAGCGATCTGCACGCCGTTTGACAGGTTCGCGACAACACATTCGATGCGAGCCTGTCCCAGCCGGGGAGGATGAGCATGAGGCAGTATCCCGCGGAGCGTATCCGGAACGTCGGTCTGTTTTCCCATGGTGGCGCGGGAAAGACGTCGCTGGCCGAAGCGTTTCTCTACGTCAGTGGCGCCACCAACCGTCTCGGCAATGCCCAGGACGGCACCACATCCTCTGATTACGATCCGGACGAAGTTCGGCGCGGCATGTCGATCAGCACCGCCGTGATCCCGGTCGAATGGGAAGACCACAAGATCAACGTGCTCGACGTACCCGGTTATGCCGACTTCCTCGGCGAGGTTCACGCCGCGATGCGGGTGGTCGACGGCGCCGTGATTCTGGTCGATGCGTCCGCTGGCGTGGAAGTTGGCACCGAACATGCCTGGCGGCTCGCCAACCAGTACAACCTGCCGCGGCTGATCTTCGTCAACAAGATGAACCGTGAGAACGCGGACTTTCCACGCACCCTCGAATCGCTGCGCGCGGCGTTCGGCAAGCAGATCGCTCCGATCCATTTCCCGATCGGCTCGGAGAAGGGTTTTCGGGGCATCGTCGATCTCCTGAGCAACAAGGCCTACGTCTACCACGACAACAGCGATGGCGGATTCGACACCGTTCCCATCCCGGAGGAGTGCCAGGGCGAGGTCGAAACCTACCGGCGGGCGCTGATCGAGAGCATCGCCGAGCACAACGAAGAACTCATGATGCGCTACCTCGACGACGAGGCCATTTCGGACGACGAACTCTTCGATGAACTCCGGTCGTGCATCGCGGATGGCTCGGTCACGCCGATGCTGTGCGGCGCCACGCAATACACGCTCTGTATCCAGCCGTTGCTCTCGGCCATCGTCCGGGAACTGCCGCCCGCCTCGGAGCGGACCGAACCCGCGACCATCAACGGATCGGAGACCACGCTTTCGGCGGACCCACAGGTCCCGCTGGCGGCCCTGGCGTTCAAGACCCTGGCCGATCCGCACGTCGGACGAGTCACGTACTTCCGGGTCTTCTCCGGCACGTTCGCTTCCCACTCCCACGTCACCAACTCGTCGAAAGGTGACGGAGAGCGGATCGGACAACTCTTCTACCCGGTTGGTAAGGAACACGTTTCCGCCGAACAGATCGGGGCGGGCGACATTGGCGGCGTCACCAAACTGGGCTCGGTCGTGACAGGCGACACCATTGCCGCTGACGGATCCAACTTCGTACTCGAACCGGTCACAACGCCCCAGGCATCCTACTCCGGGGCCGTTCATCCCCGGACGAAATCGGATCTCGACAAGCTCAGCCAGGCGCTGGGCCGGCTCCACGAAGAGGACCCATCGCTCGTCATTTCGCGCGATCCGATGACCGGCGAAACGCTCGTCAGCGGCGTCGGCGAGCGGCATGTCGAAATCGCGCTCGAACGGATGAGCCGCCGGAGCGGCGTCAATGTCGATATCGGCTTGCCGCGCGTGGCCTACCGCGAAACGATCTGCGCCAAGACGACGAGCGAGTACAAGCACAAGAAACAGACCGGCGGCGCCGGGCAGTACGGCCACGTCCATATCGAAATCGAACCCCTCGAAGGTGTCGATTTCGAATTCGCCGACCGGGTCGTCGGCGGCTCCGTGCCGAGAGGCTACTTTCCGGCGGTGGAAAAGGGCATCCGCGAGGCGCTCGAAGCCGGACCATTGGCCGGCTACCCCGTTGTCAACATCCGGGCCGTGTTGACCGACGGCAGCTACCACAACGTCGACTCCAACGAAATGGCGTTCAAGATCGCCGGCAAGGAAGCGTTCAAGAAGGGCATGCTGGCCGCCAGTCCCGCTCTGCTCGAACCGGTCCATACCCTGCGCGTGACCGTGCCGGACGAGTTCATGGGCGACGTGATGAGCGACCTCAACACCAAGCGCGCCCACGTCAACGGCGTCGAACCAGGCGAGGACGGCCAATCGACGATCGAAGCCAAGGTGCCCGCCGCCGAACTGCAACGCTACGCCACCGATCTCCGCTCGATTACCCAGGGCCGGGGATCGTTCACTTCCGCCTTCAACCACTACGAACAGGTGCCGGCGCACCTGGCCGAGGCAATCAAGCGCGAATCGGCGGCCCACGCTAATGGCCACGCGGCCTGACCGATAGCGGCGGTACACTGCTTCCGGCGGGGACGATTCACAAGTTGGCCCTGCCGGACCAATGGAAACCCGCGGTTTCGAACAGGGGCTACAACGTCAACATGGGAACGACGCTACGCGCGTACAACGATGATTCCGGGACGTTCGAGATCGTCTTCGATGGTGGCGCCCTCGGGAATCCCGGCAAGGGTTACGGGAGCTACGAAATCACCTCCGCAGGGGGAGTGATTCGCCACCAGCGCGAGGATTACGGCGATAACGTGACCAACAACCAGGCTGAGTACCAGACCCTGATCGAGGCGCTCAAATGGCTCGAACGAGACTTGGGCGCGCAAGCGGCCACCACGCGGGTTATCGTGAACGGCGACAGCCTACTCGTTCTGAACCAGCTCCTCGGCAAGTGGAAAGTGAAAAACGAAGGACTACGCCCGCTGCATCGCGAGGCGGCGCAACTGATCCAGAAGTTCAAGGATGTC
>JACCYX010000406.1 GCA_013696265.1 Chloroflexia bacterium | reverse complement strand
TCCCGGTCCGAGGTAATGGAAAATCGCGCTGATGAGGAAGAAGACGTGAGGTGGAATCACCGCCGTCGCCTCGATCCAGGTTGCCCGTGATGCCGGGGCCGGTGACGAGGGATCTGCCATGCCACTATGCTAGTGATCATGAAACATCTGGTCTATGGACACATCACGGAGGAATTGCCGAGATGCCTCAGGATCAACGGGAACAGCCGGCATTTTCCTATAATCCCGCGGCCGCGGTGCTGGACGACGTCAATGCCCGGATTTTGACGGAACTCCGCGACAATCCCCGCCTGGCCATGACCGAGCTTGGTCGCCGCGTCGGGATGTCGTCACCCGCCGTCACCGAGCGGGTGCGACGCCTGGAGGAGGCCGGCATGATCCGCGGCTACCGGCTCGACATCAACCCTGTTGCCCTCGGCCTGCCCCTGACGGCCTACCTGAGGATACTCCCCAAGCCCGGCCAGCTCGCCAGGGTGGCGGACCTGGCGCGGTCCATCCCCGAGATCACCGAGTGCCGCCGCATCACCGGCGAGGATTGCTTCATCATGAAGCTGCATTTGCCGGAAATGGAGCAACTGGACCGGGTGCTCGATCGATTCCTGATGTATGGCGCCACAACCACGTCGATCGTCCAATCCACACCGGTGCCGCTTCGGCCACCGCCGTTGCCCAGGCCACCACCGTCATGATCGACACCCGGCTGCCCCACAAGGGTACGCCACACGTTATTGCACGGCGTGCCTGCGACAACCAACGTTCGCGCTTCTCATGTGGATCGATCCACGCTCAGCTACGTGCATCGTGGCTGGCAGGCCCAACAGCGGTCATGGAACGGCTCCCAGGAAGCTGGCCACCGCGTCCGGGCCTCGAC
Organism: Chloroflexia bacterium; assembly: GCA_013696265.1. GTDB lineage: Bacteria > Chloroflexota > Chloroflexia > Thermomicrobiales > UBA6265 > JACCYX01. The sequence continues at coordinate 2,078 of JACCYX010000406.1, read as the reverse complement.
GCACAAAATGAGAGTTCTCTCATTTGACTATCACGTTGCCGCCATCCCGCCTTATTACCATTAGGCATGTGTGGATCATGTTTCGGTCCGTCGCGGCGTCCCGCCTGGTCCGGCGGTCGAGCCCCTCGTGAGAGTGTCCCCGGATAATGGCGTCGAGATGGAGAAGCACCGCACACGATACACAAAGCGCATCCCTAGCTCGTGGTGGGTTCACCCGTGGCCGGATCGAAGCGATAGCCCATGCCGCGCAAGGTCGTGATCCGGGACGGCGCGCCTTCCTTGTCGATCTTTCGCCGCAGGTAGCGAACGTAGACATCGACGACGTTGGACTCGGGGTCGAAATCGTATTCCCAGATCGCGGACAGGATTTGCTGGCGGGTGAGGAGGCGTCCCGGATTGCGCATGAAATACTCGAGCAGCGCAAACTCCCGGCTCGACAATTCGATCGAGGTTTCATCCCGCCAGCAGCGCCGCGAGAGCAGGTCGAGCTTGATGTCGCCGGCTTCGAGCGCCGACGACCGCACCTGATCCGAGCGGCGGGTCATGGCGCGAATCCGGGCGACCAGTTCTTCGAGGATGAATGGCTTGGTCAGGTAGTCGTCGGCGCCGGATTCGAGCGCCGAAACCTTGTTCTGGACATCGTCCCGAGCGGTCAGCATCAGGATCGGCAAGTCCTGCCGCTGGGCCCGGAGCCGGGCCAGGACCTGGTGGCCGTCGAGACCGGGCAGGGCAATGTCGAGCAGCACGACATCGACCGGCTCGCTGGCCGCCAGGCGCACGCCATCCTCGCCGTTGTCGGCGCTCATGACGGTGTAGCCGTGGGCGCCGAGTCCGCGCTCCAGCGTTCGCACGATTGCCGGTTCGTCCTCAATCACAAGTATTCGCATCGCGCCAATATACACCCGAAGCGCTTCCAAAGGACGCTTCCCCGACGCTATGATGGAAATGCGCGACGAATGGAGCCGGTAGGAAGCCAATGAAGCAAGCATTGAGCCAGTTCAGACAATGGCTGACCAGGTTCACCCTGCCGGCGGAACAGGGCCGGTATCGTCCGGCCCTGGTCCTGGCCCTCTCGCTCGGCGGCCTGCTGGTGGCGATCGCGGTCACAGGCGTCGCCGGTCTGGCGATCAACCAGAACGTGCACGATATCACGGAGCGCGCGCTCGAGATTGACGTCAACCTGGAGGACGAGGCCGACGACATGCGCGCCGCGATCCTGGACTTGCGACATTTCCACCGAGACCTCTACTTCGATGGAGCGGACCAACCCAACGCCCGCCAAAACCTGGAAAACGCGTACATGGAGCTCGGGGAGCAACTCGGAGACTACGCGGAAATCGATCTGGAACCGATTCCGGGCATCGCCACCGACGAAGAGATGCGGCAAATGGCGAATGACTACTGGCGGGATTTCCAGGCGGCAATCAACCTGCACCAGACCGACCCCGACGCCTTCGAAGCGGCCAGCGACATTGGGCTGGAGCGCATCAACGAGATGGAGACCGCGGCCGAGGCGCTCGACCGGTTGGGTGAGCGCCGGGCGGAAGCATCACTCGCCAATGTCGACGAGGCGAACAGTGACGCGCGCAACATCCTGTTGAGCGTCTTGGGCGGGCTGGTGCTGGTGGGCGCGGCGCTGGTCTGGGTCACGATTCGCGTGATTGCCCAGTTCCGCGCGCTCTACACCAGCCAGCAAGTGGCCTCGATCCGGCTAAGCCAGGCGTTGCAGGCCAAGAGCGACTTCATCGCCGACGCCTCGCACGAGTTGCGCACGCCGCTGACGGTGCTGCGCGGCAACGCGGAGGCTGGACTCGCCATCGATCGAAACTCCGTCCATCGCGAAATCCTGGAAGACATCGTGGCCGAGGCCGGGCGCATGACGAAACTGGTCGAAGACCTGCTCTTTCTCGCCCGGTCCGATGCGGATTCGGTTCCGCTCGACATCGAGTCGTTGCCGGCCGAGCCGTTGCTCCTCGAACTGTCGGAACGGGCCCGCATGCTGGTGCGGGGAGCCGGGGCCTCGTTCGCGACCCGTCTGGACGGATACGGCACGCTCGACGTCGATTCGACCCGGATCG
>JACCYX010000436.1 GCA_013696265.1 Chloroflexia bacterium | reverse complement strand
TCCCGCCTCGTCCCGCGCCAGCAGGTCAAATTCAGGACGGAACGACGGTCCCGCGGCCATCGCGTGCCACTTTTCAACCGTGAAGGTCGAGTTCGCGAACGCCGCCCTTTGCACGGCGACCCGATCAGCGATCGCCTGTGCGTTCCCGGATGTCGCATCCACGCCGGGAACGTCGACGGCGTCAGCGTGCCCAAGTGGCATCCAAAGATGTGCCCAGGCATCGGTCGTCGCCTCGAAGCCGCACTCCACGAACACCTGCCGCCAAACGGAAGGTGCGCCGGAACCATCGACCGATATGGCGGCGCCAAGATTCACCTCCATTGCCCAGTCCGCGATCGAATCCGCCAATGCACGGTCGCGGGCAAGCGCGGGGTCCATGGCGAACCACCAATCATCCGGGCTGTCCTGGCACACGACGACGGCGGTCCCGCCGCCGGGCGATCGCCACTCCAGCAGCGATTCGGCCGTCGCCTGGCGCCCGAACCGCAGTTTCCAGCCAATATCCCCGGCCTGGATCGTCCCGCCGCAGCCACCGGGCGTCTCCCACGACCGCAGGATCATGTCGATCCGGTCGAGGTCGTCAGGAACCACCAGATGCATGCGCCATTTGTCCATCACGCCAGCCTTTCCAGCCGTGCCGCGCTAGTCCCACTTCGCTTGATCCGGTCACGGACCTTCCAATTTCCCCTCTTCGCCGCGAACGACAGGAAGCGGCTGACCACACTCGACGTGCCGCCGATAATGACGTTGCCGCCGCTTTCTATCATAGAAGCCAGGTCAACCAGCCGGGCGACGTGAATCTCGTTGCGAACCTGGTCTTCCAGCATCAGAACAGCCAGCGAGAATGGCTCATCGCCGGGTACGTCGACGAGATCGGGACTCGCCACCATCTCGATGCTGGTAATCCTGAGCCCGGCATCCACGAGCGCGCGGGCGCTTGCCCGCAGCGCCAACTGGTCGCGATCGACTGTCGTCAACCGCCGGGGCCGGAACTGGTTCGCGATCACCACTGGAACGTGGCCCTGTCCGGGCCGCATCACCAGCACGGAATCCACCTCTCCCTCGACCATCCGCAGTGCATCGAACACGACCTGGGTCGCGAAGCTGTAGCTGTCGTATTCCGGGATACTCATGACCGGCGTGATGTCGTAGTCGAAGTCGTCAACGCCGAACTCGCCGGGCTCCCGATCGAATACCCCTCGCTCGAGCGGGTCGCCGGGGCGCGTGCCCGCTCCTTCCCGTCGGACGTGAATCACCGTGTGGTCCGCGTGCTCCTCATCAAGAGTAACAGTGATCGCCGCGTCGTCGGCCAGGGCGGCCCGAATTGCATCGGCCAGGGGGTTGACCACGACGAGCGCGGCGATCCCGCCATCGGCGAGGGCGGCTGCAACATCAAGGGTCAGCCGCTGGATCACCGTTTCGCCGGCCTTGCCCGGAACGTTCCAAAGGATCAGGTCGCAACCGGAGTCCGGCGCACCATCGAGCCCGAGGCCGACCGCGCACGTCACCGACCCGTCGTCGAACTGGAGCCGTTCCGTGTTCCAGCGGCTGAAGGCAACCGCGAGCGCGTCGCGGTCCACGAGCTGCACCGTCCAACCGGGCAGCGCGTCACGAACGGCCAGCCCCAGCACGCCGTAGCCACACCCGAAGTCCAGAGCATGGCCACGTTCCGGCAACGCCGCCACGTCGAGCGAGCGCAGGAGCAGTTTGCTCCCGGAGTCGACTTCGTGGCTGCTGAACAACTCCTGGGCCACGGCGTAGCTGGTCGTGCGAGCATTCCACGTCAGGCGTACGTCTTTTTTGTACCATCGTTCCATGTTCATCAGTCAACTCTACGTGTGGTCCAGCCGCCGAACAAGTTGGACACTCGCTTGCCAGCACGGAGATGCCGGGCTAGCATCCCAACACCGTCCGGATTGGAACTCGACGCTGCCGGAACGCGATCAGGAGAGGGTTGAAACGTGTCCAAATCATTCATGGTTGGCATCGTCGGCGCCGGGGTCATTGGCACGGCACACGCCGGCGCGCTCGAAGGAATCGGCAACGCCACGGTGGTCGGCGTCGCCGAACCGCGCGAGGAGGCTGGCCGCAAGCTGGCCGACAAGTACGAAGCCCACTGGCATTCCTCCTACACCGACCTGCTGGCCGATCCCGAAATCGATCTCGTCATCCTCGGCACGCCATCCGGCCTGCATCCCGAACAGACGATCCTCGCCGCCGGGGCCGGCAAGCATGTCATCACCGAGAAACCGATGTCGATCACCCACGACGGCGCGACTCGGATGATCGAGGCGGTCGACCGGGCCGGCGTCACCCTCGCGGTGATCTTCCAGAACCGCCTCTCGCGGGATGTCTACCGGGTCAAGCGCGCGATCGAGGCCGGATTGATCGGGAAGCCGATCCTGGGAAGCGCCTCGGTCTTCTGGCACCGGAGCCAGGACTACTACGACGCCAACGGCGGCTGGCGCGGGACTTGGGCGCTCGACGGCGGCGGGGTGCTGATCAACCAGTCGATCCACACGATCGACGTGCTGCAGTGGATGCTGGGCGGGGTGGCCTCGGTGCAGGCCCACGTCGCCACCCTCAACCACCAGATCGAGGCGGAGGATGCGGCTTCGGCCAGCCTGCGCTTCCACTCGGGGGCGGTCGGGTCGATCCTCGTCACCACCAGTGCCGCGCAGGATTTCCCGACCCGGGTCGAGATTATTGGGTCCGAGGGCCGGGTGACGCTGGAGAACAACGTCGTCTCCCACTTCGAAGGAAAGCGCGAGTTGAGCGACGATCTGCTGTCCGACGACGACCTGGTGACCGTGCGGGACTGGAAGCCGGTCGAGGCGTTCGGCGAGGGCCACCGGCGGCAGTTGCGGCTCATCTTCGACGCGCTCGCCGCGGGCAAGGAACCGCCCATACCCGGCCGCGAGGCCCGCAAGGCGGTCGATGTCATCCTCGGCATCTACGAGTCGGCCCGCTCCGGCATGCGTATCGACATCGCCGGTTCGGGACCAGAGGGACGTTCATGAAGTTCGCCGTCTTTTCGGTTTCGATCCCGGACTATACACCCGATGTCGCCGTGACCAAACTCAAGGAGATCGGCTACGACGGCATCGAGTGGAGGGTGATCGACCAGGATCCCGATGCCAGGGCCGCGACCTTCTGGGCCCGGAACAAGGCGACCCTGCCGTTCTCGACCTTCGAGCAAGACGCCCCGACCTGGCGCGAGCTGACCGAGGATGCCGGGCTGGAAATGCCCGGTGTCGGCACCTACGTGCTCTGCGACGACCTCGACGGCGTGGAGCGGGCGATGCGCGGCACCAAGGCGCTGGGCGCCACCCAGCTCCGGGTGCGCGTGCCTGGCTACGACGGCGCCGAGCCGTTTCGTCCCAAGTGGGACGCCGCCCGTGAGCAATACAAGGATGTCGTCGATCTCGCGAAAAAACACGGGGTCAAGGCGCTGCTCGAACTTCACCACCGGACGATCATGCCCTCGGCCAGCGCCGCGCGGCTCTTCCTCGGCGACTTCGACCCCACCCACGTCGGGGTCATCCATGACTCCGGCAACATGGTGTACGAAGGGTTTGAAACGCCTCGCCTCGGATTCGAGATGCTCGGCCCCTATCTTGCGCACATTCACATCAAGAACGCGCGCTGGTTCCCGGAGAAGTACAGCGACGATCGATCATCGCTCACCTGGAAGTGCGATTGGGCGCCGGTCGGGAAAGGCATCATCGACATGCGTGAACTGTTCCGCGCCCTGCACGCAGTGGGCTACGATGGGTGGGTCGGCCTGGAGGACTTCAGCACCGAACGACCTCTTGAGGACCGCCTCCGCGAGAATTTGGCGTACCTGAAGCAGATCGAGGCCGAGACTCGCGTGTAGTGCGGCGCGTGAACTGGAACCTTGAGGAGGATGAGAAAAGCATGAACCCGACCCGATTCGATGTGTTCTCCAGGAAATTGGCGACTGGACTCAATCGGCGGACCGCCCTCCGCGCCCTGGGCGGGGGTATCGCCGCGACAGGACTAGGGAGCCGCGCCGCCGCGCAGGTCGGGACACCGGTCGCCACACCCGTCGAGTCACCAGAAGCTAACCGCACCTACTTCCTCTTCGTCCAAACCTTCAGTTCCGGCACGCTTCAGCCACATGCCAACGATGCGGAGATGTACACGCTGACCCTGACCGGGGCCGCGGCCCAGACGGTCTACTTCTCAGACCGCCCCGAACGCATCATCGGGACCGTGCCGACGCCCCAGTTCCTCGAAGGACTCGGTTTCACGCCGACCAATCCACCGAACGCCGCGCTGGTAGCGCAGACCGACGCCGGCGAGGACATCGTCGTGGTCGAGCTGCTCAATCCGCTCTACACCGAGGGTTCTGGTTCAAACGGCGCCGTCACAC
>JACCYX010000395.1 GCA_013696265.1 Chloroflexia bacterium | reverse complement strand
GCTGCAGGAGCACCCGGCTGATGCCGTGCTCGCCAGCCCTGGCGGCGTTTGCCTCGCGGGCGCCCCGGCTGATCAAGGCCAGGGTCAACACTTGCGCATGATCCTGCTGCCACCGTCCCAGCTCCGGCATCAGCGCGCCGCAGGGACCACATCCCGGGTCGGTGAAGATGAGCACCACCGGTTTGCCGCCGGCCCTGAGGCTATCCAGCGTGACTGTTTCCCCATCGAGCCGGGCGAGACTGAAGGCGGGCGCGGTGGATCCCGCCGGCAGACCCGCTACGGATCGATCGGTGCCTCCCGCCGCATCGGCGGTCTGTCCCCCTGGTGCATCCGCTCCTTCCAGGGCCTCGATCCGGACCAGGAGCCGCCCGTTCTGCTGGAGCAGCTGGAATGTCAGCCAGCTGATCGCAACCAAACCTCCGAGACCAAGACCCGCGAGGATCAGCAGCACGCGATCCGTGGTCGAGACGTCACGGAGCCACCCGGTCAGGCTTGCGCCCTGCCCATTCGGTCCCTGAACGACCAGCAGCGCCGTCAGTGCCGCAAACGCGCTGTTCCGAACGAGCGTCGACGTGCCGACCGGCTCGGAATAGACCTGACCGAAGCAGTGGCAATCGGGGGTTCGGCCCTGCGACAGGGTGTAGCCGATGCCCGCGATGAAGGCGAGCATCAGGATCAGGCCCGCCAGGGCCCCCCACCAGGCGGTTCCCACCGGCAGCAGGAGGATGGCAATCGCGAGCTCGATGAGCGGCAAGGCGATGCCGGCCGGCGCCGCCAGACGTTTGGGAAGTCCAAACCCTTCCATCGCGGCACGCGACCCCGGCAGGTCGGCCATTTTGGTGACGGCGGCCAGGCCGAAGACCCCGGCAAGCACGATCCGCACCAGTAACACGACGGCATCCATCGTTCGGCTCCATGCTCCGGTTTGGCTGAGCGCGACAGAGTATTTTTGCTGATCTCACTTTATCACGCAACAGGGTCCCATCAATCGACGCCCACCGGACATTCCGTTCAATCCAGAAGGGACCGTCGTTGACAGTCAACCCGTGCGTCGTGATGACGCGGATGTCAACGATGGGGGATGTTGAAAGTGCCCAAAATGCCCGGAGAAGTCTCAAAAACAGGAAGATCCGGTGTCTCACAAGCGGTGACTTGTGGAGACACCGGATCTCGTTCGTTCCATCGTGCCGAAGGCGACGTTGCCACTCCGTTCGCACGTCCCTGCTGACAGGCAGATCACCGGGCCGACGGATGAGCGGCGGGCCGGGCGAGGATGATGTCCTCGCCCGGCTGCTGGCGCGGGATCGGGAACGATTGTGACGCCTTGTCCCGCAATCACATGGGAATCGCTAACCGGCGAGAGTGGCGATTCCGCCCGCGGCCGGCGGAGCCGTCGTGAGGATCAGGCAGGCGTCCGGCACTCGGGATGCGACCCAGTGACAGGTGTTGCGCCGGGCATGTCCTCGATCAGTGCGGTCAGCTCCTCGACGTTGCTCGCATACACCGTCTCCTGCGTGGGGACCAGCCCTCCCGCTTCGGTGAGGGCAGCCGCGTCCTCGAACCAGAAGGTCAGGAATCCCCGCAGTTCCGGCCGCGACAGCGCGGCCTGACTCACGTAGACGTACATGGGCCGGGAGAGTGGCGCGTAGCTGCCATCCTGAATCGTCCCGGCACTCGGTTCAACGCATCCGGTACCGCCATCAACCGCCACCAGCTTGAGGCGATCCTGGTTTTCGAGGTAGCGAGGCAGCGGCAGGAATCCAAGTCCGTTCGGGTCCCCCGCGACCGCGTCCGCCGTCGCGGGATGGCCGTCGGAGATGGTGTAGTCGTCCCGGGAAACGCCCTCCTCGCCAACGGTGACCTGCGTGAAGAACTGGTACGTGCCCGATTCCTCGCCCGTGCCGTGGAGCGTGATCGACTCCGACGGAAAGGCGGGGTCCACATCCGCCCACGTCGAGACGGTCGAGCCCGGCTCCCACATCTGTCCCAGCTGCTCCACCGTGAGGCAACTGACCGCTGTGTTGTTGGGGTGGACGACGACGGCGACCCCGTCGAACGCGACCTCGAACTCTGTGAACACGACGCCCGCTTCCTCGCAGGCCGCGGCTTCTTCGTCCCGCATCGTGCGTCCGCTGGTCGCTAGATCGACCTCGCCGGCGCAGAATTCCTCGATGCCGGCACCGCTGCTCGAGCGTTCGACCTCGATGGTGAACCCCGGAACAGCCTCGCCATAGGCTCCGCCGGCCACCTCGAGCACCGGCCCCAGGGTCGCCGACCCGGCGGCGGTGACGGTTTCGCCGGCCTCGTCCGCGATCGCGGACCAGCCGGGAGCCGATGGTGAGGCGCTGGCCGCCCCGGCGAACATTGCCGTGACAAGCGCAAGACTGACAACGAGTGGGTGGAACCTCCAATGGACGCGAGACGGTGAGCCGTTCGATGACCGTACCGCGTGTCGTGCGGTCGGTGATGCAGTTGCTACGTGCATGGCGCGAGCCCTTTCTGCCTGGGTGTGCGAACGTGCCTGTTGCCGATAGTCGTGTGATCCGGTCACAACACCATCATGCGTCGAGGCAGGCGCAACCACATCGTACGGATTACGGTATCGCGATGCCTGCTGTGGATGCAGGGATTACGTAGTGGAGCAACGGTCAGGCAACGCCGCCGCGGATGGCGAAGGAAACGCCGGCGGTGCGGGACGAGAGACCCAACGTACCGGGGATGCTGGTGAAGCGGGAACTCACCGACCGCAAGCGCAAGTCAGGCACGGGCGTCTATGCCTGGCCGAAGGCCGATAACCAGGCGCCTCCCGAGGTGACGGGCAGCAATGGCATCACGAATGGCAGAACGGCGCGGATCGGTGTGCGAGAATCGGACATGACCCATGCTCCCGCGGGTGACGATCGTGAGAGACGGTCAGCCTACGGAGCATGTGCCGTGTGTGCAACTGCCTGCGAGGAAAAGGCCAAACTTAAGGAGCCCGGCGGCATGATGCCGCCGGGCTCCAATCGGTCCTGCGTGGTTCCCGCGAGCTACGCCGCGGATGTGGCTATCGGTGTACCGGCCGGCGGCGCCAGGCCGTCCATGGGGATGATGCTGATGCGCGTTGCTTCGATCATCCCTCGACGGAATTGCAAGCGGGGCCTTTGGTGGGCACGTCAGTCGTGTTCGAAGTGACTATCCCTCGGCGATCACTTCGAACACGGGAAATGAGGTATCCACGCCGAATGCGGGTGATGCGCCTTCCGGTTCCTCGACCGCGTACCGGCCGAACTGCTCCACCACGTTCGCGACGCGCTCTCCAGAGGCTTGTGCGTCCTCACTGCTCGCCCACACGGAGAAGGCAAGCCCCAGGCCTGAGGCCCGGTCGTAAAGATAGGTCACCCGTTCGAACCCGGGGAGTCGATTGAAGACAGGAATGCTCTCCCGCGCCACGCGGATCACCTCCTCGCCCTCCTCCGGTCGGAATTTGGCCCAGTAGACACGGGAGAACATGGTAACGTCCTTCCTCGAACGAGCCATCAGGCTCAGGCTTGAGCACGCGCCATCGCGTACTCTCTGACACAAGGGTCAGCGCAGGAGAAGTTGCTGGCATGCGCCAGCTCATGCAGCAGGTCGCATCGGTGAAGGGCAATGTCGCCGATGCGACCTGATGAAAGTCGACGATCGCTTGCTCGGCCGCATCGCGGCCAACGATCTCCTGGCCCACGTCGACAAACGTCACCACGACATCCTCGGCAAAATAGCCGGCGAACGGTCTATTGCTCAGGAGGGCTTCGACGTACGCCCCCATCACTTCTTCAGTGCGCGCCTGGGTCATTGGCTCGGGCGTCTGGGCCGTCAATCCCCGCGAACCCGAAACGACGCCCCCCCACCATCGCCAATCCGAACATGAACGCAACCCATATCCGGTTCCTGTTGATTCCCCGTGCCATGAACATCCTCCGCCGCTGATCTCCGTCCGTCCTCGCCGCGGGTCGGCGAGGACAACACGAGGATGCGCGCTGGGCAGGAATCGGGAATCGGGGAACCTACGTATGCGCGGGTACGTATCCGGACGGCAGCCGCCCAGGCTCAGATGACGCGCTGGCGCACCGCGAGACTGGCCGCCGCCGTCCGGGAATCGACACCGAGCTTGTTGAGAACCTTCGTGACGTGCGTGGTGACGGTGCGGTAACTGATGAAGAGCGTGTCGGCGATCTCCTGGTCGGTTCGCCCGTCAGCCATAAGCTGAAGCACATCGAATTCGCGCATCGTCAAGCCAAACGGTGACGCCGGCCGAACTGGCACCGGTCCGTCGAGTTGCAACGTGGTCGCCTGCGTGAACGCCTGATCGGACGTGAGCGCGCGTCCGGCGGCCCAGGCGACGCGGAATGGCTTTGGTCCCATCGCCAGCCGGGCGGCGCCCACCGCCCGGTCGCAATCGGCCCGCATCATTCTGGGCAGAGGAAAGCTCGCGACCGTTTGGCACGCTTCGGCCGCGCCCAGGAGGCGCACGCCGTCCTCCACCTTGCCGAGGCGAACGGCAACCATCGCCAACCCGGCCAGGCTGTGCGCGAATCCGGCACCCGCACCAGCGTCTCGATAGAGGGAGAGCGCCTCACGAAACCGCGCGGTGGCGAGCGGCGGATCGATGCCGGCGGTCACGGCGGCGAGGTTGAGCAAGGCATTCGCGATTCCCCACGGGTCGCCACGACGCCGCCAGATTGCAAGTGCCTCTTCATTGAGCGCGCGGGATCGCGCAATGTGGCCCTGTTCGTACGACATGTCACCAAGGTTGGAGAGGATCATGGCGCGCAGGTGCTCGGCGATCCCGCCCGCTGCGCACTCCTCGTGCAGGGCTGTCAGTGCCTGGTCAAACGCCGCCATGGCCTCGTTGAACCGCCCCTGATTGCGGCCGATCAAGCCGAGCAGGAAGTGCGCCATCCCGGCCCGCAGATGATCGTTCGAAGCTCGGGCGAGCGCCAGGCACTCCTGGCCCCGGACCTTTCCGTGCGCGACATCGCCCTGGTCGAGGGCGAACGAGCCCGCCGCGTACAGCACGTCCGCCCGCCGATCCGCGGGCACGTCCCCGGGGAGCGCCAAAGCCTGTTCCAGCCACGATCGTCCTTCATCGATGTGCCGGTGGACGTACCAGAATTTCCAGAGAGTTCCCGCCAGCCGCACCGCCATCGGGGCATCGCCACGCTCGGTCGCCAGCGCCAGTGCCGCGCGAAAGTTTGGATGGTCCATCTCGAAACGGTCCAGCACCGCTGGACCTTCCGGCCCTGGAATCCGGGGCCACAACTCCTCGGCAAGGGCAAGGAAGTACCCGGCGTGGTCCCGCCGGATCGCGACAGCTTCGTCGTGCGCGGCCAACCGCTCCAGTCCGAATTCCCGAATCGTTTGCAGCATGACGAACCGCGGCATGGTTTGCGGGCCTTCGACCCGCATGACGAGGCCGTGATCGACAAGTGAGGCGAGGGTGTCAATGCTGCCGGCCCCACCGAGCGCTTCTCCCGCCTCGAGGTCGAAGCCGCCGGCGAAGACGGCGAGGCGGCGAAAGAGCGCCTGCTCCTCGCGGGACAGCAAGTCGTAGCTCCAGGCGATGGAATTCCGCATGGTCTGCTGGTGCGTGGGAAGATCACGATTTCCGCCCGTGAGCAACGTGAGCCGCCGTTCGAGGCGGGCGAGCAGTGCCAGGGGCGGGAGCACCCTGACCCAGGCGGCCGCCAATTCGATCGCCAGCGGCAAGCCGTCGAGACGCCGGCAAATGGCGACGACGGTGGGGGCGTTGTCGGCGGTGAGGGCGAAGCCGGCGTGGGTGGCCTGGGCCCGCGCCGCGAAGAGTCGCACGGCGGCATACCGCGCCAGGTGCTCGAATGGAAAGGGGCCCATGGGATCGGGCAGCGCCAGCGGGGAGACCGGGAAGGTTTGCTCGCCGGACACGCGGAGCACGGCACGGCTGGTGACCAGGACCTTCAGCTGGGAGCAGGTGGCCAGAAGGGACGCGACCATGGGCGCGGCCACCAGCAACTGCTCGAAGTTGTCGAGGATCAGCAGCATCCGTCTCGCGGCGAGTGCGGTCTCGATGGCGTCGACAAGGGAGCGGTCGCCGTTATCCCGAATGTCGAGCGCCCGCGCGATCGCCGGGATGACCAGTGCCGGGTCCCGCACTGGGGCGAGGGAAACGAAGCACACGCCATCGGTGAAGGCCGCCTCGGCCGCGGCGGCGACGGCGAGGGCCAGCCGGGTCTTGCCAACCCCGCCCGGCCCGGTGAATGTGACGAGGCGAACGCCCGGGCCGTGCAGCATGGCCAGGATATGCTCGATCTCGCGCTCGCGCCCGATGAGGGGCGTCGACGGGACCGGCAGCGACAGCCGGGCAACGGCGGGAGGGCCTTCATGCGACGCGATGGGCGCGACGTTACGAGCGGCAAGAAAGGCAGCCCGGTCAGTTCCCTCCAGGCCGAGGCCCGTCGCGAGTAACCGCACCGTTTCCCATTGGGGAGTTGTGCGGGCACCTCGCTCCAGATCACTGATTCCCCGTGTGCTCAAGCCACACTGCTCGGCAAGGCGTTCCTGCGACAACCCCGCCGCCAGGCGATAGTCGCGCAACAGGGCTCCAAATGCTGACGTCTCCCGTGCGCCCATGGCGTACCCACGCCTTCCGCAACCACGATGCTTATGTCGGCCTCCGAGCCCCCAGCATAGCATCGGCCCTGCTGTATGTCATCAACTTCACGGCCTGGTTCGCTGTCCGGCTGCGTGGGTATTTGCGTGGGCAATGCGCGTGGTGCGCCGCATTGGCTCGCCACAGGATAGACAGAGGTGCATGGACGGTAGGGGCGCTGCTGGATCGAGGGTCATTCGTTTGGCGGAGTCGTGATTGGAGGAGATTCGAGAGCGGGCCCCTGTTTTCGTCACGCTTGTCGATCACTGCCGTAACGCGACGTTTTCACAAACGTGCCGTGAGCCAGCAGTGCAAGATTCACACGAGGGAACACCATGGGAACCAGGTATGAGCACATGCGTTCAGCATCCCTGAGGCGTAGCCCTACCCGCCGGCAGATCCTCGCCGGCACGACTGGAGCGTTCGTCGCGACCGTCGGTAGCCGAGTTATCCAGCCCGCGATGGCGCATGACGCCTCTCCGGCGGCCAGTCCCAACGTCCAGCCGGATATGACGGGCGCCGTTCATCGCTTCCAGATCGGTTCTTTCGCGTGTCTCAATGTGAGCGACGGGGCCAGTATCTCCCCGGACACCGCCGGTCTTCTCTTTGCCGGGTCACCGCCCGAGCAGGTGGCGGAAGCGCTCGGCAGCACAGGTACCGACCCCACCACTCTCGCCAACCACCATACGTCGACCGTGATCGATACCGGCGATCACCTCGTGCTGGTCGACACCGGGTTTGGTCCCGGTGTCAGCCCAACCGACGGACTTCTGCCTGGCAACCTCCAGGCTGAAGGCATTGCAGCCGGGGACATCGACCTCGTCATCATCACGCATGGGCACGGTGACCATATCGGCGGCAACATCGATGCCGATGGCAATCCGGCATATCCGAATGCCCGCTACGTCATGAGCCAGGAGGACTGGGATTTCTGGACAGACAGACCGCGCGTCGAGGAGGCGATCCCCATCCCTGACTTCCGGGACTTGCTGCTCGGTTTCGTGGAACGACAGTTGCTTCCCCTGGCCGACCGGATCGAGTTGATCGGATACGGCGAGGAGATCGTGCCAGGCATCACGTCGATCGCGGCGCAAGGCCACACGCCCGGCCACATGGCCCTGCTCGTCCAGTCGGATGATGAACAGCTTTGGATCGCGGGCGACGTGGCGCTGCACCCGATAAACTTGCCATTCCCCGATCTCATTGGCCTGCCCGATGTGGAACCCGAGCGGATGATCGAGACGCGAAAGCGCCTGCTCGGCCGCATGGCCGGCGAAGGCGGGTTCGCGACGTTTTACCACTTCGAGCCGTTCCCCGGCCTTGGCCACATTGTGGCTCAGGGAGAGACCTGGCAATGGGAACCCGTCATGGATGGACCAGCTACCCCTGCCTCGTAGCGGTCGTCTCGCGACCGCGGGTGGGGGCCCGGCATGAGCCAGCGTTGACGTGCCAACGCCGCCGGGGCCGGTCAGGGTGAGCAAGCGTACATCTGACCGTACAAGCAGCGCGACAACCGTGACCAGCTCCGCCGCGCGGTCGACAAGGGGCGAGAGCGGCCGCAAGAGAAACCAGTTCGGCTGGAGCTGAGCGGGATGATCCACCGGGCGCCACCGTTCAACCGCGCGTTCGATGTGGTAAGCACAGCATGCCATCCCGTCTACTCCCGGCGAGATGGACCGCCGACGCGGCATCGGACGTGTTCAGGACTCTCGCGACGATCCCGGCCACCAGGGCCTCACCTGATGCGAACCTCACCACCGCTAACGGCGTCGGACGGCCGCGTCGTCAGCCACAGACCTCCCGCCAGCACTACCGTCCCCACCGCTGCCCACACCGACAGCGGCTCGTCAAGGAACAGGGCACCAAGCAGCAGCGCCGTGACCGGACCCAGCATCAGGTACGAGGTGACGGCGCTGGCCGCGATCGACTTCAACGCATACAGCCACATCACGTACCCGATTCCGCTCCCGATTCCCAGGAACAGCACCGCCGCCACGTCACGCGCGGAGAATCCGGCCAGGTCGTTGAAGACCCCACCCCCAAGCGCGGGCACCGCCAGCACTGCCACGGTCACCGCCATCGCGACCGCGCTCACCGGCAAGGTGCCGTACCGACGTACGTACGGCCGCGACCAGACACTGGCGATCGCGGCGCAGCCCGCGGCCCCGGCAATCGCCAGGTAGCCGAGGGCAGATCCAGACAACCGCGCGACACTGGGTCCGAGCACGATCGCCAGTCCCGCCAGCGCCAGCCCGATCCCGGCCGCCTTGCCCGCGCTCCACCGCTCCCGTCCCAGGCCAATACCCAGCGCCAGCGCAAACAATGGGGATGTCGCGAAGACGAGCGCCCCGGGCGCGGCCGGCACCGTCTTCAATCCGACGGTGAGCAGCACGATCAACAGGCCGAACTGCACCAGCCCCAGCGCGGCGATCGGGGGCAGATCACGGGCCGTGAACCGCCAGGTGCCGGCACGCGACACAAACGGCGCCAGCACGCAGGCGCCAACCAGGTAGCGCAGGAAGGTGAGCGGCACCGGATCGATGTCATCGACGACGGCGCGCGTCGCCACGATCGCCGCCCCCACCTGAATACCGGTCGCCGCCGCGCACCACATGGCCAGCCGATGCCGGCGAGACGGGATCACAGCGCCAGTTCCCACAGCTCGCCGACCATCGGGACACCGAAATCCGTGTGCGGAGTCTGCTCGGTGATCTGAAATCCCTCCGCCTCGTAGATGCGCCGAGCCCCGAGCAGCACGTCGTTCGTCCAGAGCACCAGTCGCCCGTACCCGGCGGCGCGCGCGAACCGGACGCACTCCTGGACCAGCGTCCGGCCCAGGCCGCTCCCCCGCGCCGATGGGTCGACGAGCAGCAGGCGCAGCTTGGCGACCTCGGCGCTTTGCGCGACGACGAAGACCGATCCTACCTGAATCCCGTCCCGCTCGGCGATCCAGCACCGTTCCCGCGCCGGATCGAAATGGCGCAGGAACCCGGCGACGATCTCGGCGACCAGCGCCTCGAACCGCGCGTCCCACCCGAACTCTTCCGCGTAGAGCGCGCCGTGCGCCTGCACCACCCAGCCCATGTCGCCGGGCCGGTGCTCCCGGAGTACCACGACTGGCGGTTGCCGATCACCGAGCACCTCCGCCACCACTCCGAGCGATTTCACCAGCCGGCGCTGATCTCCTTCGGACATGGAGCCAAGCAGCATGCTGATGTCGTCTTGCGAACGCTGGTTGACCGTCTCGAAGACCTCACGGCCCCCGTCGGTCAGCGAGAGCACCGATTGCCGGCGATCATGCGGGGCTGCCCGGCGCTCGATCAGATCTTCCCGCCGCAAGCGATTGACGAGGCGGCTCAGGTAGCCGGGGTCGAGGCTCAGGTCCCGCGCCAGGTCGGCGGCGATCGCCTCGCCCCGATCCCCAAGCTCGAAGACGATCCGCACGGCGGCCAGCGGGTAGGCTGTGTCGAGGTAGCCCTCCGCCAGCACCCCGATACGCTGGGTGTAGAGCCGGTTGAAGCGGCGGACGGCCTGGGCTCGATTGGCGAGTTGGGTATGAGTCACCACGATTTCCTCTCGAAAGGCAATGTCAGCAACGATATGATTGCTTTCAGCAACTATACCGTGATGGCGACGGGTGTGACACAGGTTATTGCATTGACGGCTTCGTCTGGAGCGTCCAACCGCATGGGCAGCACGAACATCGGTTGGCGCAGTAACGCTCTGCAAAACGATGGGCGCGCACCCGCCACCGCCTCGCTTGACAACAGCCACTTCACAATGGATAGTCATGGTGGGTACGGGCACGTGCGCCCCCGGTTGAGCGTCGACACAACAATGATTGGCGGGCAAAACTGGCAACGGTTGAAGACACATCGCGAGTAACCAGGGTCGATAACCTGCTGGCGTCCATCGCCGTGGTCCGCGCCATCGGCCACACGCCGCTCCTGCGGTTGGGCCGGCTGGCTCGGCAAGCGGGGCTTCCCGACCAGGTCCAGATCTGGCTCAAGGCGGAGTGGGCCAACCCTGGCGGCTCGGTCAAGGACCGGCCTGCCCTGGCGATCGTCCGCGACGCGCTTGAACGCGGCCAGCTCGGCGACGGCAAGGTCCTGATCGACTCGACTTCGGGCAACACCGGCATCGCCTACGCGATGCTCGGAGCCGCGATCGGCTTCCCCGTCGAGCTGGTGGTGCCCGGCAGCGCCTCGCGGGAACGCAAGCAGATTCTCGCCGCCTACGGCGCGACGGTCGTCGAGAGCGATCCCTACGCTGGCTCGGACGGCGCGATTCGCCACGTCCGCGAGCTGGTGGCGGCCAATCC
>JACCYX010000388.1 GCA_013696265.1 Chloroflexia bacterium | reverse complement strand
TAACGACGTGCGTCTGCAAGGAGCAAGAAATACGCCAGGCCAACCTGGAATCCCTCCACAGGCTTTCGAACTTGAGTTCACTCGCGCATCTCACGTTCGACACATTCGATCGTGACGTTCCAGGCGTAGAAGACGCCTTTGGCACAGCATTCGAGTATGCCCAGAATCCCTCACAGCACTGGCTTTTTCTCCAGGGTCCGGTGGGAGTTGGCAAGACCCACCTGGCCGCGGCCGTCGCCAACTATGCAATTTCCTATCAAAAAGTGAGCACATATTTTGATGAAGTGCCTGACCTCCTGGACCACCTGCGGGCGACATTCGATCCGAACTCGGGCGCTGGATATGACGAGCGATTCCAGCTCATTCGAGACGCGGGTCTCCTCGTGTTGGATGACCTCGGCACCGAGAACGCAACACCATGGGCCAGGGAAAAGCTGTACCAGGTCATCAACCATCGCTATATGGAACAGCTACCGACCGTCATCACGTCGAATGTCGACCACAAGAAGGTCGAAGACCGCATCCTCTCGCGTATTCTCGATTATCGGCTGACGCAGTATGTCGAGATCGATGCCGAGGATTTCCGGCGACCGGGCGACCCGCGACTGATGCGGAGAACGAACCGCCGGGGTTGACACGGCGCTCGAATTGGGGCCATGCTCACCGTGCGGCAATGGAATGGAAACCGATCCGGTGTTGCGGTCGTTTCAATGAGACAGGCTCCGGGAGCTTTCACGCAACATCCTCATCGCGGGCTGGCATGAGGTTCGACACGGCAACCGAAACTGATGTGGCAGTGATTTTTCATCATGCGTTTTCCAGAAACATTTTGAAAACAGGCGTCCCGCGGGGCGGGGCTTGCCATGTCTAACCTGGGCTGGCTGGCCGAACGCCTGTGGGATATTGGCGCCATCATCGATATCCTGGTGGTGACGTTCATCATCTACTGGCTGCTCTGGGTGGCCCAGGGCACGCGTGCGCTGACCCTCATCCGGGGCATCGTGACGCTCTTCGCGTTCATGTTCCTGCTGGGCTGGGTACTGGAACTCGATACGCTGAACTGGCTCCTGCGCACCGTCTGGCCGGCCCTGCTGATCGCCATTCCCGTCATTTTCCAGCCGGAGTTGCGCCGGGCCTTCGAGCAACTCGGGCACACCGGATCCTGGCTGAAGAACCCGTTCCCGAACCAGGAGGAATCAGCGACCGATTACGCCGTCGATGAGATCGTGCGCGCGGCCAGTCAACTCTCCCGCCTCCGGTATGGCGCGCTGATCGTGATCGAACGAGAAACCGGGCTTCAGGATTACGTGAGCAAGGGCGTGTCGCTCGACGCTGAAATCTCGCGCCAATTGCTGATCAACATCTTCTTCCCGAACTCGCCCCTGCACGACGCGGCCGTGATCATCCAGGGTGACCGCATCCTGGCGGCCAGCGTCGTGCTCCCCCTCACCGACAATATCTCGGCGTCGAGTCAACTCGGTACCCGCCACCGCGCGGCGATCGGCGTGACGGAAGAATCCGATGCCCTCGCCGTCGTCGTGTCCGAAGAAACCGGCCAGATGTCGGTGGCGCATTCCGGACGCCTGATCCGTAATCTCGACCAGGATCGACTGCGCCGCGTGCTCCGGACACTGCTGAGAATCGAAAACCCGGAGTCCAGGGATGCCAACAAGCCACACCGGTTCAACCTGACCCACCTCTTCCAGTCCAACGGTTCGGCCAGCAAACCCGCCAGCGGGTCAACGACGCCCGCCAAACGATCGACGACGCGAACGCCATGAAACCCTTGCTCGCCTCCGTGTCCCGGCTCATCGACACGCTCCACCTCCGGCCGAACCGGACCCAATGGGTCCGGTTCGGGGTGTCGCTGGCCCTGGCGGTGCTTTTCTGGGGCTGGGTGACGGAACTCCAGGACCCACGCACCGAGAAGATCATCGGCGGCATTGCCATTGAGGTGGGCGCACTCCCTGACACGTTGCAGGTGGTAACGGCACTCCCGGCCGTGAACGTCACGATCGAGGGCGCTGAATCACAGGTGGAGCCCGTGTCGCAGCCCGATGTCAGCGTCATGGCGGATCTGTCCGGCGTCGACGGGCCCGGAGAGTACCAGATACCGCTCTCGGCCAACGTGCCGAACGGCAGCGATTACTCCATCGAGCCCGGCGAGGTCAGCATCCAGGTCGATGAACGGGTATCTGAAAATTTTCCGCTGAGGCCGCTGTACACCAATACCTCCGACCAGACGCGAACGGTCAGCGACATCGCGCCGGACCCGTCCCAGGTCACGATTACCGGCCCCGTGTCGGCGGTCGAGCGTGTGGCCGAGGTCATCCTGCCCGTCACCGTCGACCGGCAAACCGAGAGCTTCGAAGATACCTACATGCCGTTTGCCGTCGATGGCGAGGGGCAGCGGATAAGCGAGGTAGAAATCCTGCCGGACGCGATCCTGACCCAGGTGGAGGTCCAGACCCAGGGCAAGGCGGTTTCGGTCATCCCGACCGTGACTGGTGTTCCGGCGGAAGGATTCTCCGTCCAGCAACGTCGCGCCTTGCCCGACACGATCGTGGTCGATGGCCCCGAGGAAATCCTCGACGAACTGCTCTTCGTCAACACGGAACCCGTCGATGTAACCGACGCGAACCAGTCGATCAGCATGGAAGTGGGACTCGCCGACCTCCCGGAAGGCGTGACGGTCCTCGAGCCATCCGAAAGCGTCATTGAGGTTCGACTGGCCATTGAGGACATATCGGCGTCCTCGCAGACGCTGACGGGCTTGCCGGTCGAGCCGGTGGGGCTCGAGAGTGGCCTGGGCGCCGCCTTCGAACCAGGATCGGTCTCGATCCAGGTTTCGGCGCCAGTTGACATCCTGCAGGCCATGGGACCGGAGGACATCAGTATCTGGGTCGACCTCACCGGACTCGGACCGGGAACCTATCGCATCATGCCCGACGTCACGGTTCCCCAGGGGGCATCGTGGCAAACCGCGGAGGCACTCCAGATCGACGTCACGATCGAGGCGTCGACCGTGTCTTCACCGGAGCCATCGACACCGGCGGCCTCGCCGCCGCCGTAACGCCCGAAGTCCCGACCAGCAGCGTATCGCGTCTGGCGGGCAGTCCAACAGCCTGTCACAGGCGACTTGTCATTTCGACAACCGCGTCGCATGCAGATTGACGGTCGCCATTGATATCCCCATGCCGTCATGTCGAGCGCCAGCGAGACATCCCTGCGCGAAGCGCATCCGGCGTAGCCGGTGTTTGATGCGAGGATCAAGCGGCGGCGAGCCGGGGTCGGCCTGCGGCCGATGCGCTTCGCGCAGGGATACCGCTTCGCTGCCTCCTTCGTCCGAATGACAGTCTGATTTGGAGCGGTTTGCGGGGGCTTCGATCGGCATTGGCCTGCATAGGCGGACACAAACTAGCCCCGCTTGACGGGCTTCCGGATACTCAGCCGTACATCAATATGGGACCTTCAACCAATCAACGGGCGACTTGCGCTATATGGACTCCGGGTCGTCTTCGTCACCATTCGAATTCCCGATGGAGAAATCCATATCGTGAGCAAGGAGGATCGCCTCGGCGACTTCCTTCATGGATTTCCGGGCGTCCATGCTGGTCTTGCGGATGCGGTGGAAGGCTTCGGACTCACGGAGTCCGTGCGTCTCCATGAGCACGCCCTTGGCGCGTTCGATCAACTTCCGAGTTTCGAGGGCATCCTTGAGGTTGCCGACCTCGCGTTCAAGCGTCCGAAACTCGTCGAATCGGGCGCGTGACAATTCGATCACGGGCATCAATTCGGCTTCACGGAAAGGCTTGACGACATACCCGACGACACCGGCTTCACGAGCGCGTTCGACGAGTTCCTGGTCGGAGTACGCTGTCACCAGGACCACCGGCGCGATGCGCTCGCGGGTGAGTTCCTCGGCCGCTGAGATGCCATCGAGATCGGGCATCTTGATGTCCATGATGAGCAGGTCTGGCCGAAGCCGGCGGGCGAGTTCCATCGCCGATTTGCCATCCCCCGCTTCCCCGATCACATCGTATCCGAGATGGGTCAGCATCTCCCGCAGATCGAGGCGGATCAGGGATTCATCGTCGGCGATGATAATGCGCCACCGCGTGGCGCCTTCCTCAACACGATTCATCGTGTACCAACCCTCGGCGAGAGAACTACGAAGAAGACGTCACCCGCCAGGCGTCGAAAGCTGGCCTGGTTAGCGAAGGCGCGGCTGGTTGCCGCGCCCTGCGCTCTCTTGGTCGGGGCGAGAGGATTCGAACCTCCGACCACCGGTACCCCATACCGGTGCGCTACCGGACTGCGCCACGCCCCGAAAACACGTTTTGCCCTGTGATTATACGGCAGGGCCACCGCTCGGACAA
>JACCYX010000367.1 GCA_013696265.1 Chloroflexia bacterium | reverse complement strand
CGGTGATTTCGAACCCGATCATCGCCTATGGGTTCTCCCGGATCGATTGGCCGGGCCGTGATAAGGTGTTCCTGATCGTCTTGGCGACAGTGTTCATGCCTTTCCCGGTGATCATCGTGGCGCTGGTAGACACCTACGCGCGATTGGGCTGGATGAACACCTATCTGCCACTCGTCGTGCCAATGTTCTTTGGGCAAGCCTTCTGGATATTCCTCATGCGGCAGTTCATGCTGCAAATTTCTCGGGACATGTCCGACGCCGCCCGCGTCGATGGCGCCAACGAATTCCAGATTTTCTTTTCGATCATCCTGCCACAAACTCTTCCGGCACTTGGCGTGATCGCGATTTTCGCCGGCCTGCACGCCTGGAATGATTTTCTTGGACCTTTGCTCTTTCTCACTTCCGAGAAGCTGTACACACTGCCCATCGGTCTCACCTTCTTTCGTGCGGCCAATGCCTACGACATCCGGTTCAACCTTTTGATGGCAGCCTCGACGCTGGTCGTGTTACCGGTCGTCGTCCTCTTCCTGCTCTTCCAGAAGTCGTTCATCAACGGCATATCGGTCGGCAGCGTCAAGTAGCACGCGGCCTGGGAGCCCGGTCCTGCGCCCGGCTCTCACTGCGTCCGGAAGCATGCCCGTGACCTCTGACGGCTACGCAAAGATCATCGTCCGGGGCACGACGCGGGCCAGCGTGGACGATGCCTGGGCGCTGATCACCGACTGGCCGGCGCAGTCGCGCTGGATCGCCCTCACCCAAGTCTTCGTTGTCCACCAGGCTGATGGCGTGGGCACCCGGTTCAGGGGCCGCACGCGGGTCGGACCGATCCAGTTCGACGACCCGATGGAAGTCACGATCTGGGAGCCGCCGGTCGATGGCCGACGCGGCTCCTGCAAGGTCCAAAAGTTCGGTCCGTGGATTCTTGGCACCGCCGAAATCGATGTCGGATCGAGTGGGGCCGATGCCAACCGGACCACCGTGACCTGGAAGGAAACGGTCCGGCTGCGCGGCGTCCCGCCGGTTCTCAACCCTGTCGTGCGAGCAATGGGCGGGATCCTCTTTCGCATGACGATGCGCAAGGCCATCGCCGAACTCGACGCGCGGCAACGTGGGGTGACCTAGAGCGGTTCTCGCAGAAGATGGGCCGGGATGGGGTAGGGTTACCGAGCCGCGAAACTGTACCCCGCGACGACACGCGGCTCGCGGGCTCCTGTCCAGAGCGCAGCGTGGGACCCTCCCGCCTGGTCGCCGGTCGACCAAGACCCCGGTTGCTGGCCGAGTCTGGGGTAACGGAGCATCGCGGGAGGGCATACGCGGGCAAGAACGGGGTAGCCAACGTGTCCTTCATGGCCCGCTAACCCTCCCCTATGACACCGGTAGTTCGCGGCTCATCCCCGACACATGCACATCTCCTGTTACGACATCAGGGACGGCACGTCACGCGGCGTCGTGCGTCGTGCGTCGTGCGTCGATCACTGTATGCCTGGATGCCGGATTATCGCATAGATCAACATATACCAAACAGATCAACTCCGGGAGGACATTTTTCGTGGAAGATTTCCAGAAGTTCGACAATCGGCGGCTCGAACGGCAAGCCCGCTGGCTCCGTGAACTGCGGTCCTGGCGCAACGCCAGGGTCCAGCCGGTGCCGGACTGGACGTTCGTGGGGAACGATGGCGTCGAGCGGCGCGTGACCATCGGCGACCGCTGGCCGAGCGTCGATACGCCGGTCACGCTGACGGCGACGGCGCACATCCCCGATTCATGGGCCGGGCAACCGGTCGAACTGGAGCTGTGGCTTGGCGGCGAGGGTTTCGTCAGGCTCACGCCCGGCCACCAGGAGGGGCTCAACCCTTTTCACCACGACTTCAGGATCACGAACAGCGCCGCGGGCGGCGAAGCAATCGCGGTCGGGGCCGAGGTCGTGCCCAAGGGCATGTTCGGTTCCCATGTCCACGCACCAGGCGTAGACCGGGCAATGCTGACCGTTCCCCACTATGAGGTGCGCGCGCTCGAAACCGACCTGAAGATGCTGGTCCAGGCAGCCGAGCAACTCAAGGACCACGAAATCTTCCCGCGCCTGCTCGATCTCGTCGACGATGCCTATCGCGAACTCGCGCCATTCTGGCCGACCAGCACCGAGATCGCGAAGGTCCGCTACATCTCCGGCGACAGCGCGGGCGGCGCCCACCACAACCTGGGTCTCGGCGATTACGGGCGTCCCGGATTCGAGGGGACACTGGTACTCTCCGGCATCTGGCACATTCCCCCGCCGGACGGCCAGTTCGAGCCGCTCTCCGGGGAGGCGATCGCGGCCACCGGTCGGGCTCGCGAGACGATCGCCGCCGGTCTCGACCGGCTCAAGACGATGTATCCACCCATCGGCAAGATACTGCTCACTGGTCACGCCCACATCGATCTCGCCTGGCTCTGGCCGGTGGCCGAGACGCGCCGTAAGGTCCGCCGCACCTTCTCCAGCGTGCTGCGCCTGATGGACGACTACGGCGATTTCACCTTCAACCAGTCGTCCGCCCAGGCCTACGCCTGGAT
>JACCYX010000363.1 GCA_013696265.1 Chloroflexia bacterium | reverse complement strand
CGCCATCAACTGGCGCTCGACCTCGTCCTGGATTTCCTCGACCGTCGCCGGGTCGCCATCGGCCGTCGAAGACGGCAGGGACTGGACGACCGCCCGGGTCACGGCATCGATCCGGCCGGCGACCTGGGACGCGATCGGGTCCGGGTAGGGCACGCCGATTTCGGCCCGGTAGGCCATTTCGATGGCGTGGGCGATCCGCCCCCGGTCGAACGAAACGGTCCGGCCGTCGCGCTTGCGCACCGAAATGACATCCGTATCGTGCTGTGCGCCCGAGGTGAACTCGACGCCGCGATCCTCAGTGACCATAAATCCCGCTCCCGGTTTCCTGCGTTCGAAGCCACCCTGACGAGCGGCTTCCGCGTTTCGATCCTCACCCCGCTTCGGAGGAGGGGACTGCCGATCTCTCGAACCGTTGCCTGGCAGGCACGATTCCGATGGCGGGCGGGCGGTTGCCAGGCCGCGATCCGAACCCGCCCGCCTCCTGAAATCGCTGGCCAGCCACGGTCGAGTGGCTCCTTGGGGACGTGTCGTCCACCCCGATGCTGGCGCTCCACGCCTCATTTCCAACTGGATAGACCGGTGACCTCACGTCAAATGAAACATAAGATCACACTACATATAGTGCCTACCCTGCACTGGAATACACATCATATAGTGTTTTTGGCCTCCCGTCAACAATCCGGCAACATTCTGCCGGGGGTGTACGTACATGGATCATGCGTTCGATTGTAGCATCGTCCTTCCTGAAAGCAACAACCCCACGGACTATCTCCTAAAGGTTGCCTCCATCCGCGCCCGGAACCGCCACCAGCACCAACCTTGACAGAAACCCGTCATCCTTCCAGTGAGCGCCGGAGAGTTCAGCGCGGTATGATTGAGTTAATGACGACACGCACCGCCCCGGCGCCCTCCCCCGCTTCCATTCCCGCCTATGGCTCCGCCCTGGTGTGCCTTCCCTCACCCGAGCAGCGCGATTTCGCGTTCCTCGAAGCTGAGATCAGGCTGCGCCATCTCCAGGTCGGCCGGCTCGAAGCCGAAATCGCGCCGTTGATCGCGGCCCTCGAAAAGTTCGAGTGGGAATACAAGGGCCGGCTCGGCGCCTTGCAGCGGGAACTGCATGAGTTGCAGGGCCTGATCGAACGGCTGGAGCATCGCACCGTACGGATTCATGCTCGGCTCGCGGCCGATCCCTCGGGCGTCCTCGGCGATCTCTTCACCCGCGATGAACTGAACGAGATCGGGGAGATGTTCGGGATCGAGATTCCAGCCTCATGGGTTGCCCCGGACGAAGCGGCGGAGCGCCAGGAGCGTGAGCGTGCCTGGCGCTTCCATCAGGGGACGAACCGGAACGACGAAGCCGAAGAGGAAATCCTGCGCCAGGTGCGGCGCGGTCGCGCCCGCCACGTGCCCCAGGAGGAGCGCAAGGAAATCCGCACGCTCTACCGCTCGCTGGCCCGGCTCTGTCATCCTGACCTCGCCGAGGACGAAGCAGACCGCGAACGCCGCCAGGAGTTGATGCTCCAGATCAACGACGCCTGGGAGCGGCAAGACCTGGACGATTTGCGCCGGATCGAGCGGGACCGCGGCGGGGTGCTGGGCTGGCGATCGCTCGCCAACTGGGCGGAACGGGTGATCTGGGCCCGGCGCGAGTGCGTGCGCCTCGACAGCCAGGTCATCGCCCTCACCGAGCGGCTCCAGGCGCTGCGCTCCAGCGATACCTTCCCGCTCTGGTTCAACCCCTCGCTCGGCAACTCCGTGATCACCCAGCGCGCGACCTCACTCCGGATCGACATCGCCAACGCCCACTTCCGGGTCGACGAGGCGAAGGACGCCTTCAAACAGGCGCTCCAGTACTACGCCGCCCGCGTCGCGTAGACCTGACCGCGTGAGGCTCGGGCGGCCACACGAATCGACCAGGGCTGGTCAGGGGGTGTCGTTCGTGAGCAGGATCACGTTGCCATCCGGGTCGTCGACCATCGCCGCGTACGGGCCGTTGGTCTGGACCGGGGCGCGGCGGCCGTGATAGCCAAACCCAACCAGTTCCGCGTATTTGGCATCGACCGCGGCGGCGTCTTGCAGGAAGAACTCGAGCATCACGCGGTAACCGCCGGCGGGTTTTTCGCGGCTCGGATCGTAGGTTTCCGCGAACACCGTGTCCCAGAAGAGCGTGAC
>JACCYX010000272.1 GCA_013696265.1 Chloroflexia bacterium | reverse complement strand
CGGCGGCCGGGAGGCCGCCCGCCGGGCGGTGGACCGCACGATCGACCTCGCGCGGATCGCCGATCTGGCCGGCGTCGAGTCGATCTGGCTCCTGGAGGATCCCGATGGCTGGGATGCGTTCGCCGTGCTGGGGGCGATGGCCCGTGTCACCGAGCGCATTCGGCTCGGGACCGGGGTGACCAGCCCGTACTACCGCCACCCCGCCCTGCTGGCGGCCTCGATGTCGACCCTCGACCTGCTGAGCGACGGCCGGGCCTTTCTCGGGCTCGGCCGGGGTCAGGCCGAGTGGTTCGAGCAATCGCTGGGGATGACGGTCGGCAAGCCGGTTCGGGCGCTACGCGAAGCGATCGATCTCCTCGGCCAGTGGTGGTCACCTGGAATGCGGGCGACGAGCGGGGAGGCCGCCACCGAGTTCGCCATCAACGATTGGGAGCGGGTGTTCCGGCCCGTGCAACCCCGCATGCCGGTCTACCTGGCGGCGGTTGGTCCATTGGCGTTGAAACTGGCTGGCGAGTTGGCCGATGGCGTGCTCTTCAACGACCTTTCGTCGATCACGTTCATGCGAGAGGCGATCGAATCGGTGCGGGCGACGGCCTCGGCCAACGGTCGCGATCCCGCGGCCCTCGCCTTCTACGCCCGGACGTCGATCGCGATTACCGCCGAACCGGAAGCCCTCTACGAGCGGCGCAAGGGCACGGTCGCCGCGATCCATGTCTTGCCCGGCATGGAACGCCTGCTGGAGTCGCCGGGTTTCGACACGGCGCGGATCATCGCCGATGTGCGGCGGGCGATGCGGACGGAGGAGACGCTTCAGGCGGGGGGAGGCTTCGGCCAACTCCGGCGCGCGGGCGACCTCGACGCCGCCAAACGGGCGATCCCGAACGAGTTGATGCGCGAACTGGTCGTGGCCGGAACGGTCGAGGAAGTCCGGAGACGGCTCCGCCAGTTGCGGGAGATCGGGATCACCCACGTCTTCCTCGCCGCCCAAGGACCAGGCGTCACCGTCGAATCGCTCGGTCAATTGCTGGGCGATCTGTCGGATCAGCCGCGGTGAGTTCGTGCTGAGCGTTCCGGATGTATCGTTTATTCGTGCCCTGACTCGATCTGGACCGCGTTGACGATGCGCTCGATGACGATGTTCGCATCGATCAGGATGTCGCTTTCCCAAAATCGGAGGACGGTCCACCCTTCATCGGTCAGCGTCGCGGTGACATCCGCATCGCGCTGCATGGTGCGTTCAAGTTTCGCGACCCACCATTCGGTACGGTTTGGGAACTGGGCGGCTAGCGAGGGGAGACCTCGCAGGCGCCAGGCGTTTCCGTGCCAAAAATCCCCGTCGATGAAAATGGCGACCCGCTTCCTGGTGAAGACGATGTCGGGGCGTCCGTACACTTTGGCGTAATGCAGGCGGTAGCGTAGCCCTCGGGCGTGGAGGAGACGCCGGACGATCAGTTCGGCTTTGGAATTCTTGCTCTTCACTTTTGACATCATGCGGGACGTAATCTTGGGATCGCGCCCCCGCTGGTCATCGCTTGTCATGGTGATCGCCGAAGTTCGTATCGATGCGCGAAGGAAAGCGTTTTCGCTGGTGAATCGGCGCCGACCTTGCCTGTGTTGGATGCAATGGAAGTTGAAGCGGGCTAACCGGCGGTGGAAACCGCCAACGCCTGACGCTCCGTGACCTCCGGGACGTTATCGGCAAGCGCCTCACGAATTGCGCTCCCGAGAATCCTGGCCAACGAGACCGGGACGGCGTTGCCGATCTGCCGCATGGCCTCCGTGCGGGAGCCGCTGAACTGGTACGCATCGGGGAATGCCTGCACGCGGGCACACTCCCGCACCGTCAGGTAACGAATGGAACCGTCATCCAGGAGCACAACGTGCTCGCCCCCGGGGTTGCCATGGTCGCCGGCCTTGATCGTTTTGGCTGGCTTGTCGAGGCCGTTGCCAGTGTGCCCTTTGTAGAGCCGGGCGCCCGCGATTCCCGTATGGAACGTCCATTCGGAGTGCGGAACCCCGTTGACCGGCTCAGGCAATCCCGCTATCGCTGCCCTCAGCGTATTCCAAGGCAGTTCACCGGGAGGGGTGAGCCGAAGCCGATGCGCGCGCTTGACTGTACGGGGATCGGGTGACCTGGGCCCGATGCCGCGCCTTGCCCAATAGTCACCGGTCACGTACTGGTCATGCAGCAACCGATCTTCGCTGTGGGTAGGTGCCGGAAACTCCCACTCAATACCCAAGTCACGTCGAAACGCCACCATGACGACCCGTTCCCGCTTTTGCGGCACGCCATAGTCGGCGCTGTTGACCAGTTGCCAATGAACGTCATATTCATCGGCTGACGTGAAACCTGATAAGGACTGGATCTTTTTAAGACGCACCAAATGCTCCGGCCAGTCTTCGTTCTCCAGCGGTGAGACATGCGGGGTGGACAGTTGCGCCAGGATGTAGTCGAAATAGGGCCGAAAACTCTGGCGAGTCAGGCCCCGTACGTTCTCCAGCATGATCGCCTTGGGCCGCAGCGCGCGAATCGCCCGGAAGACATCAGGAAACATGTTGCGCCCGTCCTCATCTCCTCGATGCTTGCCCCCCAAAGAGAAAGGTTGGCACGGCGCGCCGGCGGCGAGGAGATCGACCCGGTCCGCCACCAAATCGGAATACACCACATTGCGGGCATCACCTTCGATCACCGGCCAGCGAGTACCAATCCGCAAGGTGTCGGCATTCATGCGCAGCGTTTCACAGGCGTGCCGATTGAACTCAACCAGCCCGGCGGATGAGAACCCCGCCTGGTGGAGACCGAGCGCCAAACCCCCAGCTCCGGCGAAAAGATCAATCGATAGCGGCGTTCCGGATCGGGACTGGCTCACAGTAGAGATTCCTTTACGAACACCTGTGCTATACGTTCGGTTCGATACAGTAATATGAAGATTGGTCTCCATATTCGAGCGTCAAGCCCGCGAACCTGGTTCCATCGCCGCTGGCGGCGGTTCCCGCAATTCGATGCGGTAAGCTGATGCATGCACATGAGAACCCTGATCGCCAACGCCACCGTCTTCAATGGAGCCAGGTTCCTGCCTGGTACTTCGGTGCTGTTCGACGACGAATCCATCATCGGTGTAGAAGCTGACCTCGACGCTCGTGGCGACTGCCGGGTGATCGACGGCCGGAGCCACACCCTGCTCCCCGGCCTGATCGACGCCCACGTCCACACTCCTTCCATCCTGGGGTTTGCCGAGAGCAGTCTCCGCAACGCGGTCGTGTTTGGCGTGACCACCGTGATCGACCTCGGCGCCGAGCCAGCCGTGGTCGCCGCCATGAAGGCGAGGGCCGCGGTTACTCCCGCTTTCGCCGACCTGCGCTCGGCGGGCGTGGTGGCGACCGCTCCCGGTGGACATCCCCTGGAGCTGGGCGGCGAGTTGCCGACGCTCAGTCGGCCGGAGGAAGCGCCGGCCTTTGTCGCCGCGCGCGTCGCCGACGGTTCGGATTTCCTCAAGATCATACTGGAGGACGGCACCACCTACGGGATCGAATCGCCAACGTTTGACTACCCGGTAGTCGAAGCGTTGACGAAGGCCGGGCACGATGCCGGATTGCTGGTCGTGGCCCATGCCGCTGGCCAAGGATTCGCGCGCTGGGCGATCCGGGCCGGCGTTGACGTGCTGGCGCACGCGGTGGTGGATGAGCCCCCGGCGTCCGATGTGGTGTCGGCCCTGGCGGATCGGGGCACGGCGGTGATGTCGACGCTGACCGTCTTCGAGGCCGCCGAACGGCACCAGCTCTGGACGGATCCGCGCGTGGCGACGTACCTGGAACCGTCATTCCTGGAGCGCCTCAGCGAGCACGTCGCGCCGAAGCATCGCCCCGCCACCCAAATCGAGAACGGGTTACGGTTCATCAGGGCTTGCCATGACGCCGGGGTCCCGATTCTGGCTGGAACCGACGCGCCCAATCCGGCAACGGCGCCCGGCGCCAGCCTTCACCGCGAACTCCAGTTGCTCGTTGAATCCGGGTTCTCCACCGCCGACGCGCTGGCCGCGGCCACGTCCCGGCCCGCCGGGGTCTTCGGGTTGCGCGACCGTGGCCGGATCGCGGCGGGATTGCGGTCCGATCTCGTGCTGGTCGCGGGCGAAGTGGAGCGGGATATCTCCCACACGCTCGAGATCCGCAACGTCTGGCGGCAGGGTGTTGAGGTGGAACGAGTTCGCCATCAGTGAGCCAATCCCGTGCGTGCGGTGTCGTCTCGGCATCGGTTCGTAACCAAACCTCCCGATGGTGCGTCTCTGAATGTGAGAGGCAATCGGAATCGACTCACACAGCTTTTCCACCCCCTTCCCAACGCCGCGTCTCTTGCCGGAGCACCCGCAACCGTGCCTGAATCGTGCCTCACGGGGTACGCGACGGGACGCGGGACCGGCGCTCCGGTGGCACATGGGGAAGTCGGGACGCCCACTGCGACATTTTCGTCACCGGCAATGCGTCCATTCCGTTTCCGTTCGCGCGCAATGCGGGGTACGCTTCGTCACAACACCACACGGCACAATCAGGATCGAGCGGCCATCACCACCGGGCAGTCATTTCATTACACGCACCAGCCGAGGCCGGCGACAACGCGGAGGACTTCGATGCACAGGAACCACCAGGGACCATCTCCCATGCGACGCGGCATGCCGGAGCGCGTGACGGCGGCCACCCGCCGGCTCCGGCGACCCTTTGCGTTCCGGCGCGGAGCGCGGACCAGCCCGGCCGCCCTGTTCGTGCATCTCTTCGTGGCGCTGACGCTGGGCGCCGGCTTGCTGATGCCGCTGACCGATGTCGGACAGGCGCTCGCCAACCCAGGTTTCACGCCCCAACGTGCCCAAACTCCCGCCCAGAACGCCGTGCCCGGCGCCGCCAGCCAGGTGACGGCCCTCGGCGATTTCCAGAGCCAGCTTGGCTGTAGCGACGGCGATCCCTTCTGCCAGTCGACCGCGCTGAGTTCCACCGGCGGGATCTGGACCGCCAATCTTCCGGTCGCGCCCGGTTCCTACTCGGTCGAGTTCGCCGTGTTCGACGCGAACGGCAACCAGTTCACCTTCGGCGAGGGCGGGCAGGGTGGCGGCTCCCTCGATTTTTCGGTCGACGATGATCAGGCCGGCGCGTTCTTCCTCTGGAATTCCCACACCAACGAAGTCCAGGCCGAAGGGATCGACGCCCTCTACACCGTGCAAACCGATGTCGGCGCGTTCGTGCCGACGCCCTCCGGCGGCAATCTCGAGGTCGTGATCCCCTCCAATGGCGGCACCGTCAATGTCCAGGTGCTGGCGGACGGCGTGCCGGTTGCCGACCCCCAACAGGCCTCCGTCGCGCCCGGCTGGACGCGCGTGACACTCGATACGTCCGGCAACGTGCTCGACAGCGAGGAACTTACCTACGGCACGCTTACGGTCGTGCGGCTCGACGCCGACGGCAACCCGGCCGGGGGTGGGTGCTACCTGCTTGAAGACGGCGGACAGGTCAATCAGGCGTGCGACGCCGACGACGGGTCGCTCGACGGCAACACGTTCATGGAGTTTCCGGAAGGGCTCGATCCGGGTGCGTACATCCTCATCGAGGCCCAGGCGCCGGACGGGCTCGACGGCGTTGACGATCAGGATGTCGACCTCCAGCCCGGCGACAACGTGATCCAGCTTCAGCAACCGGGCGGCGAGAACGTCGAAGAGGGCGAGCCCTCCGGCGAGGCGGACGCTGGCGATGGAGAAGACGGCGGGGAAGATGGCCTGATCCAGGACATCCTGCCCGACGATGCGGCGACCGCTGAGGACGAAGAGGACGCTGACGATAGTGTCGACCAGGGGCCGGGCGACCTGATCGTGGCCCTGCTCGATGACGACGGCGAGCCGATCGGCGGCGCCTGCTGGGAACTGGTGCAGGACGGCAACGTCGTCGCCGACACGTGCGACGCCACTGACAACTTCCCGTTCAACGGCGTAGTCGGGTTCTTCGGCGTGCCCGGCGGCGAGTACAGCCTGCGACAGTCGGAAACCCCGGACGGCTCGGAGCCGGTCGAGGACCGCGACATCGAGGTCGTGGCTGGTCAGGAAATCCGTGAGGAAATAACGGCATCCGTTGCGTCCACCGAGCAGCCGGAGGACGAGACCGGTGACGTGGTCGTGATCCGCCAGGATAGCGACGGCAACCCGGTCGGCGGTTCGTGCTTCGAGATCGTCGACGACGGTGGCGACGAGATCGCCGATGAGGTCTGCGACGAGGACGGCGATGTCGCCGACGATGGCCGCACCGGCTTCTTCGAGGTGCCGGTCGGGGCCTGGACGGTTCAGGAGTCGCGGACGCCG
>JACCYX010000256.1 GCA_013696265.1 Chloroflexia bacterium | reverse complement strand
CGGTCGTCTCCTGGTCGGCGACGGATACCGGCGTGCGGGTGGACACGGGTGATGATACGTACCTCGCCGAGCGGCTGATCCTGACCGCCGGCGCCTGGTCGGTGCATCTCCTGGCCGAACTCGGGATACCCCTTGAGGTCAGGCGCAAGCCGGTCCTCTGGTTTGAAGCGGACGAGACACATCGGGCACTGGCGTCACCGGATCGGATGCCGGTCTTCATCGTCGACGACGAGCACGGCGAGTTCTACGGCATTCCCCAACATGAGGTGCCGGGCGTCAAGATCGGCATGCACTCCGGGGGTGAGGCCGTCGATCCCGAGACGGTGAACCGCGCCGTGACCGGCGATGACTACGAGCAAACCATCTGGCCATTCATCCAACGCAACCTGCATGGTTTCACCGGCAAGGTGCTGGACACCTCGATGTGTCTCTACACGGTCTCGCCGGACGAGGACTTCGTGATCGACCGCCATCCGGAGCATAACCGGGTCGTGTTCGCGACCGGCTTCAGCGGACATGGTTTCAAGTTCACGCCGGTGATCGGCGAGTATCTGGCATCCCTGACCGGTTCCGACGATGCGCCGGTCCGGCCCGATTTCGCCCTCTCCCGGTTCGCCTTGGTTCCGTAGCGGGATGCCCGTTTCGTAAGTGTGAATTGGCGGTCGGGCGGCACGGGCCGAGACACGCGGTCGGCAACCCGACGAGTCCGACCCGATGTTCGATCGCGTATCCTCGATGAAGTCGCCGGCGCGTCAATCGTGACGTGCCGCGTCACGCGAGGGGAAATGTGTCTTTGGCAATTCAACCGATCGATCCCGTCTACACCGCCCGCGCCACCGTGACGGGAGGCCGGCAAGGCCACGTCACAAGCAGCGACGAGGTCCTGGATTTCGAACTCAGGCCACCGGGGTCGAACGGCGAAGTCCTGGCCACAAATCCCGAGCAACTCTTCGCGGCCGGGTACGCCGCCTGCTTCCAGAGCGCGCTCATGTCGGCGGCAAAGCTGGCCGAAGAGGATGCCTCCAGGTCGTCTGTCGCCGCGGAAGTGTCACTGGGCAAGGACGCCACTGGCCTTTTTGGACTCTCCGTGACCCTGACCGTCACGATCCCTGGTATGGACCGTGAGTCGGTTCTCACGCTCACCGAGGCCGCGCACAAGCGGTGTCCCTATTCCCGCGCCACGCATGGAAACATCGATGTGCAACTCAGGGTTGGGGAGTAGGGCGTCCGCGGATTCTCGTAGGGGCGGTACCGTCATCGACCGGGAAGGACTTCTGGCCGGTCCGGATCCGGTCGATGGTGTGTCCGCCCGGTGTGTCGCGACGGGCGGGATGCGACTCGCCGCCAGCTGGGCGGACACCTTGGGCGTCGTCGCGGAACGCTCCCCTGCGATCGGGGTCCTCCCCTACCCGATTCGACACCTGTGTGGATGCCGTCAGTATGTCGCTTCGAGGCTGGTGTCGGCGTCGGTTGGGTTCGAGCCTTCTGGCCATTCACCGCGGGCAGCCGCCCATTCTGCGACGATCTCGTGCAGCCGCCGGTCGCTGACCAGGAATCCCGAAGCCGAGGTCCCACGCTTGGCGCCGCTCTCGGTCAGGTCGCTGAGGCCGACCCGGAGGTCGTTCACGAACGCCTTCGCACGGGCCTCGTCGAAACCGGCCGCGAACGGGAAGAGCCGGGCGTCGCGCGTTTGCAGGTAGGCGATCACGCGCTCGACGAGCGGCTGGTCGAACGCGGGTGCCGGATCGGTTTGGGCCACGAGTGACGCTCCTGGATGCACGCGACGGTCAGATTCAAAACGCGACACACCGATGGCACGCTCCAACCGGCTGCATGGACGGGCGGGACAGACGCGCAACCATTGTCGCTTGCCGCCAGAATTGTACCGTGCGCCAGCCCATTCGAGCGGGTGGGAGTGCCGCAACCTCGCGTACGATACCGACTAACTGAAACTCGCCCTCGCCGGTCAGGACTATTCCGAAATGCAGAAACGGCCTCCCTCACCTGCCCTTGTCGAAACGCTGGATAATGGGCTCAAGGTCTTTCTTCGCGAGAAGCACGACGCCCCGGTCGCCTCGTTCTGGGTCTGGTACCGGGTTGGCAGCCGGAACGAGTCTCCGGGGCTCACCGGTCTCGCCCATTGGGTAGAACACATGCAGTTCAAGGGCACGCCGAGCCTGGCCAAGGGCGCCATCTTCGGCGAGGTCTCCCGCAACGGCGGCACGCTCAACGCGATGACTTCGACCGACTGGACCGCTTACTACGAAACCCTGCCGGCCTCGCAACTCGACCTCTCGCTGCGGATCGAGTCGGACCGGATGGTCAACTCCCTCTTCGATGCGGCCGAAACCGAGAGCGAGCGAACCGTCATCCTCTCCGAGCGGCAGGGTGCTGAGAACCGGCCCACCTACCACCTCGCCGAGGAAATGATCGGGACGGCGTTCCAGGCGCATCCCTACCGGCACATGGTGATCGGCTACGAGAACGACCTGCGGAGAATCTCGCGTGACGATCTGTATGGCCACTACCGGCGCTACTACGCGCCGAACAACGCCTTCATCAGCGCCGTCGGCGACTTCGACGCCGATGAGTTGATGGGCAGGATCCGGGACGCCTTCGGGTCGATCCCGGCCGATGCCTCCACGCTGCCAGCCGTCGCCCAGGACCCACCGCAGCGCGGCGAGCGACGGGTGCTGCTCAAGCGGCCTTCGCCGGCGTCGTACCTGATGATGGGCTACCGCATGCCGGAGGCGAAACACCCGGACATCCCGGCGCTGCTGGTGGCCGATGCGCTCCTCTCAGGCGCGAAGCCGATGGGGATGGGGGGTGGCAGCGCTATGGGCCGCTCGTCGCGTCTCTACCGGGGCCTGGTGTCCAGCGGGCTCGCCCGATCGGCGGGGTCCGGCGCCAACCTCCACCTCGATCCCCACCTCTGGACGTTCTCGGCGACCGCGCTGCCGGGTGTCGAACCGGACCGGATCGAAGACGCGCTCGCCACTGAGATCGACCGCCTCAAGACCGGTCTTGCCACCGTGGAGGAGTTCCTCAAGGCACGCAAGCAGATCCGGGCGCAGTATGTCTACTCCCGCGAAACCGTGACCGCCGAGGCGTTCTGGCAGGGGCAGATGGAAATCATCGACCACGCCGGACGGATCGACACCCTCGCCGACGAACTCGCCGCCGTGACGCCGGAGGATGTCCAGCGCGTGGTCCAGACCTGGCTGGTCGATGACCAGCGCACGGTTGGCTGGCAAGTGCCTGACGAAGGATCCACCGTGGCGGGCGCCGACGTGCCGCCGCTCGTGGAGGCCGCCGGCTACGTTTCGCCCGAGCCGCAACTGGTTTGGGGGCTCGATGGCGGCATGTCCAACGCGCACGGTTTCGTCCGCACCGAACTCGCGAACGGCATCGTGATCCTGGCCCAGCCGCGACCGGGTGACGAGGCGGTTGAAGCCTCGATCAGCATCGCGGCCGGGCCATCCGCGACGGGCGAGACGACGCCGGGCTTGCCCTCGATCACGGCCCGGATGCTCAACCGGGGGACGCGATCGCACACCTTCGAGCAGTTCAACGAGGCGATCGACGGACTTGGCGCCGTAATCTCGGTCGATGCCGACCGCGACGATATCGAGGTGTCGTTCCACAGCCTGGCCGAAGACCTGGAGCCGGTGTTTTCGCTGGCGGCCGAGTTGATATTGGAGCCGGTTTTCCCGCCCGATGAGCTGGAAAAGGTGAAGCAGCAGGCGATAACCGGGCTGCGCGAGCAGGAATCGGATACGGGGTCGATGGCCTCTCGGGCCCTGCGCGAGCAGCTCTATCCGGAGGGTCATCCGTACCGGATTCCGGTTTCGGGGGAGATCGATTCGGTCTCGTCGCTGACCAGTGAGAATCTGGCCAACTATCATCGACGGTCGTTCGGGCCGAACGTGACCACGATCGCGCTCGTCGGTGGCGTTGCCAACCTCGATGCCGTGGTGGCCCAGGTCGAGCGCGTGTTCGGTTCATGGACGGCGCCCGTGCCAGATGCACGAGAGGTTCCGGCGGTCGATCCTCCCGTGAGCACGGTCCGGAAGTCGTATGTGATCCGGGGCAAGAGCCAGGCCGACATCGCGATCGGCTACCCCTCATTGCCGCGCTCGCTCGACAAGCCGTATTTCGCCGTCAACTTGGCCAACGTCATCCTCGGTCAGCTCGGGCTGATGGGCAGGCTGGGCGCAAACGTCCGGGACAAGCAGGGGCTCGCCTACTACGCTTCCAGTTCGTTCGGCGGCGGCACCGCGAACAGCGTCTGGACGGCCCGGGCCGGGGTGGACCCGGGCAATATCCAGCGCGCCCTCGACGGAATCCTGGATGAGTTGCGACGGATTCGGAACGAGCATGTGACGGCTGAGGAACTGGCCGATGCCAGGAGTTACCTGATCGGGAGCCTGCCGCTCGCGCTCGAAAGCCTCGGTGGGGTGGCAGGGCTGTTGCTCGCGATCGAAAAGTACGGCCTCGGTCTTGACTACCTCGAACGGTATCCGGGGTACATTGCGGAGCTGACCCAGGATGACCTCCTGTCAGCCGCCCAAACGTATCTCGACCCCGACCGGCTCGTGATCGGGATTGCCGGTCCGGAGTCGATCGAGGCAGTTGAAAAAACCGATGCCTGACGAGTCCCGCTACATCCGACTCGTCTCGGTGGCAGTCGGGATGCCATCGGTGATCGGAGCCAATCGCCAGGGCGAGGTGACGAGCGGGATCGGCAAGCACGAGGTAGCTGCACCCGAGGTCGTGGTTCGCAGGACGAACATCGACGGCGACCGCCAGGCCGACCTGCGCGTCCACGGCGGAGTCGATAAGGCGATCTACTGCTACCCGCGCGAGCATCGCCCGTTCTGGCGCGACGAAATCGGGTACGAACGGGCGGAATCACCCTTCGGCGAAAACCTCTCCACGGACGGCATCGACGAGGAGACGGCACAGATCGGAGATGTCTGGCGCTGGGGAACTGCCCTGCTTCAGATCAGCCAGCCGCGCTGGCCCTGCCACAAACTGGCGCTCCATACCGGGCACCCCGACATGGTGAAGCGGTTCGTCACTGGCGGCCGATCCGGATGGTATCTCAGGGTGCTGGAGGAAGGCGTGGCGCCGACCTCAGGTCAGATCGAGATCGTCCAGCGCGACCCGCTTGAGGTCTCGGTCCGGACCGCGTTCATGGCGGCGCGCGGCGACATCGACCCCGCGATGTTCGAGATTGCCAACACGCACCCGGCCCTGGCCGCCGCCTGGCGCCGCGACGCGCCGGAGTGGAAGGTGTAGCGGTCCGTTCGGGGCGAACGTTCGCGTAAATAGTCCGTCTCGTAGGGGAGGGCTAGCGGTCCCTGAACGAGGTCTGGCCAACCGCTATCTGGACCGCGTATGCCCTCCCGCATTGCCTCGACCGCCATCTGGTTCCGGATACAACGTCGGATTCCGCGATTCGGGGGCCGGGCGGGAGGGTCCCACGCTGCGCTCTGGACAGGCGCCCGCGAACAAGGTGTCGTCGCGGAGAACGATTTCACGGCTCGCTAGCCCTCCCCTACGAGACTGCTGGATTTCATTCCCAACAAGTGTGCCGCAGGTTTCCCCCGCGGCATTAACGACAAACTCATCCAAGCGGGCGGATTCGCCGTAAGCACCGGTGTATCGAACCATTCGACGGGTGAGGAGAATCCAATGGAAAAGCTTTGGGCGGGGTTGCGGTATGTGCCGAACCTCCTGGCGGGACTCGTGGCGGGCCTGGCCGCCGCGGCCGTGACGACCCTGCTCATGGCGTTGAGCCGGTATTACCTGGGAATCATGCCGCCGCCGGAAGCGGTGCCGGACCGCATCGCGCCGATGCTGGACATCGACACCTTCTTCTCGCTCTTCAGCACGTACGGCGGCTACAACGGGCTCAAGCAGTTCGGTATCGTGGCCGGGTTGCGAACGCTCTTCGCGACCGGCGCGGTGGTGGGCGTGATCTTCGCGATCGTCGCGGAAATCCCGCCTGTGCGCCGATCCCCGAAGCGCATGCTTGGCATCGCGCGCCCGGCGTTCCTCTTCATGGCGATCGCGATTCTGGTCGTCTGGATCGCGTTCGTCATCTTCCTCTGGCCGGTCCTCTCCGCCAACTACCGGGGTCTCCCCTACACCCAGGCGCGGATCGTCAGCATCGTGGCCCTGCTCCTCTGGTTCGGTGCGTTTGGGGCAACGGTCGCCGGTCTCTACCGCTTCATCGTGGCGAGGACCTGGCGCGCCAAGCCCGGCGATGAGGAGCCTGATGCCGCGTCGAAGCCGGAAGCCGGCCGGGGCGACGTGCGGCCCCGGCGGGCGGTGCTGGCGGCGGCGGGCGGCGCCGTGCTGGCCTGGCCGATCTACGGCCTGCTCCGCCGCATGTACGACGACGCGACATTCACTTACGATGGCACCGTCTACAGCGGTCCCGGCGTCCAGCCCCTGACGCCGACCGAGGACTTCTACTGCGTCACGAAGAACGTGGTCGACCCGGACGTCAACCGCGATCTCTGGCGGCTTGAGATCGCCGGGCACGTCGATAGCCCACATACCTATAGCTTCGACGACCTCCAGGAGTTCGAGCAGGTCGAACAGGAAACCACGCTCATGTGCATCAGCAATCAACTCGGCGCCGGGCTCTTCAGCAACGCGAACTGGCGGGGGGTGCGGATGCGTGACCTGATCGAGGCGTCGGGGCTACGGGATGGCGCGTACGAGGTTGTGATCAATGGCGTGGATGCCTACCGGGACACCTTCGATATCGAGAAGGCGATGGCGGAGGAGACGCTGGTGGTCTACGAAATCAACGGCGATCCTCTCCCGCGCCGCCACGGTTACCCCGTGCGGGTGATCGTGCCGGGCCGGTACGGGGAAAAGAACGTCAAGTGGGTGACCCGGATCGAAGTCGCGACCGAAGACGTCCAGGGGTTCTACGAGTCGCAAGGCTGGGGGCCGGATTTCCAGCCGCGCACGCGCTCCGACATTTTCGCGCCGGCCGTCCGCCGGCCACCAGGAAATGTCGCGACTTTCGAACTCCAGCAACCGGTCGCCACAGGTCGCTCCGTGACCTTCAAGGGCCGGGCCTTCTCGCCCGGCAATGGGATCTCATCGGTCGAAGTCACGACTGACGACGGAGCGACGTGGAATCCAGCCGATATCTTCTATCCGGGAACGATCTGGACCTGGTCGCAGTGGTCGTTCGAATGGACACCGGACGCGCCCGGCGAGTACGTCGTCATTTCCCGGGCGGTCGATGGTAACGGCGTGCCGCAGGACCCGGAGGTGTTTGGCATCATTCCCCAGGGCGCGTCCGGGTACATGCGGGTGATTGCGCGGGTCGGTTGATCGCGAGACGGGAGCAACACCCAAGTCTCGGGGCCTTGCTCCCGTCGATCGTTGCCAACGCCTGTTACGGCACGTCGCACCGGATTGTGCTCGCGCCCGAGCTCGCGCCCGAGCTCACGCCGTCCGCCGAAGCCTCGAACGTGTTGCCCAGGCCCAGGCCATTGCCGCCAAAGGCCGTGAAGGACGCATCACCGTACCGTCGGTGCCGAGCCGCGAAGGAGTGGCGCGACGACGAGGCTTTGGGCTCGCGGATCATTTCGGTGTGCGCCGGCTGATGTGGAGATGCTCGGCGATCTCGCGGTCCGTCTGGTAGTTGGCAATGCCGCGCAGGACGTCGACTTCACGCGGGGAAAGCCCGTAGCGCGCGGAGGCCGCTGCCGGAACGATCGTGTGATTGGGGGGTGGCTCGATCTCCCCGACCTCGCCGATCGCCTCGTCCAGCGTGAGGGCCTTGCCCGCGCAAGGCGCTCGCGAATGCCGCATCACCCAGGGCCTTGCGTGCGGCCGTGGAGACCCTCTCGGTCGGGACGCGATCCGGCTCTTTGGCGATCGCGATCGCCACCGCCTCATTTGGCGCATTGCCGGCGCCGAGCAGCCGCGCCGCTCGTTCGGATTGACCCCAGGCAATGGCGATGATGGCGGCTTTGGTTAGGGCGTCCTTGATGAAGCCTGGATTCCGATGTTCCGTGGCCAGCGTCAACGCTTCCCGATAGTCTCCCTGTTCCATCGCCACCTCGCCCAATGCATCCAGGGAGAGATAGGCGCCGAGCGTAAAGTTCACCTCACGCCGCAACGCGAGTGCCTTCAGATGATGCTCAAGGGCCAGCGCGTATTGTCCACGGCCGTTCGCCGCCATCCCGAGCGTGGCGTGCACCATGCTGGCGACAAAGGCCGCCAGTCTCGGATCGTCCAGCGTGCGTGAGAGCGCAAGTGCTTCGTTGTGCAACTCCTACTCCCGCTCTCCTGGCTGCGCTGGACCCCGTTTACCGCGCCTTCCAACCCAAGCAAGGCGATCGCCGTTTGCAGCGGGTTCTCCTGCGTGCGCCACAGGGCGAGCGCCTCCGAAAACACGGCTTCGGCGCAAGAATGATCGCCCAGGTACAGGAGCATGTAGCCAAGTCCAGCGAGTCCCGTGGCACGTTCCGGATCGCTACCGAGGTCCCGGTCGGCCAGCAACGGCTCCAGCCAGCCTTGCCCTTCCCGGTAGTGCCCCTGGGCAATCCAGGAATAGGCAAGCGCGCCCGCCAACCGGAGTGCGCGATCCCGCTCCCCCGCCGCCGGGCCAGGGATTCCCGGATGTTGGCCTGCTCCGATTCCAGGAGGACAATCGAGCGCTCGCTCCCCGACACGAGCGGCGCGAACTCCAACTGTTCGGCGAAGGCCAACAGGTACCCCGCCTTGGCGCGCTCGGCGTCTTCGCGGTCGCCACCCGCGTCGAGCTGCTCCAGCGCATATTCGCGGATCGTCTCCAGCATGACGAACCGCGGTTCTCCATCCGGGTCAGTCACCTTCCGGACCAGGCTGTGATCGGTCAGGGCCGCGATGTTTGCAAGCGAGGCCGGAGTGAGAGGAGGACGGCCAGTCTCCAGGCGCAATGGCGCATTGCCGGCGGTGTCCTGCTCACTCCCAATCCCGACGACGGCATCGAGGCGACAACCTACGGGGAACAGGCCCATGCGGCGGAAGAGCGATTGTTCGTTGGCGGTGAGGAGATCGTAGCTCCAGGCGATCGCGCCGCGCATTGTGCGCAGGCGGTCGGGGAGGTCGTGCGGCCCATCGACGAGCAGGGGCAGGCGGCGCTCCAGCCGGGCGCGCAGGGCCGGCAGCGGCAGATGGTTGGCCCGCGCCGCCGCCAGCTCGATCGCCAGGGGTATGCCTTCCAGGCGGCGACAAATATCGACGACGAGCGGCGCTGTGGCCGCGTTGAGGGCAAATTCGGGCTCGACCGCCTGGGCGCGAGCCAGGAACAGGCGAATGGCCTCCACCTCCGCCAGATCGTCGAGCGAAGATACGAGATCCGATTTTGGTAGGTAGATCGAGCGGCCTGACCTGAATCATCTGCTCGCCGGAGACCCGCGGCAGGGTTTGACTCGTCACCAACGCCACCAGGTGCGGACAGCGCATGAGAAGTTCCGCAACTTGCGGCCCGGCGTCATGCACCTGCTCGAAGTTGTCCAGCACGAGCAGGAGACGGGCTGTCCGCAAGACCGTGGTCAGTGCCCTGAACGGCGTGGTGTCGGGGAATTCTCCGATTCCCAAGACCTTGGCGATACTGGGCGCGAGCGCATCGATATCACGCACCGAGTGCAACGGTACCCAGGCCACGCCATCGGCGAACCTGCCTTGCAGGTCGATCGCGAGCTGAACCGCGAGCCGCGATTTGCCGATGCCGCCTGGGCCAGTCAGGGTCAACAAGCGCGCGTGGTGCTCGACATGACGGAGCGCGTTGGCCCGTTCCTCGCCGCGACCCACCAGCGGGGTGAGCGGTGACGGAAGCGGGCCGATCCACGGTCGTCGGGTGAGGGGAAAGGCGGAAACCGGCGTGTGCGGATCCCGTCTCATCTCCGGAGAGGTCGACATCGACGATGACCCCCCTCATTTGGCACGATTGCGCGTCAACCGCCTGGACACACTGGTGATTGGCATTGTACGCGATACGAACATGACCATTGCCGCGCGGTCATGCGGGGACGCGGCATGGAGGCGGTCAGGAACCGAGTTTGCGGAAGTGGACGAGGTTGGTTTGACCGGCGCTGTCCGTCATCGGCAACGAGCCGACGATGAGGACGTACTCGTCTTTCGGCGCGAGGCCGGCCTCGATGATGACGTTGCCCGCCTTGCGGAAGACGGTGTCGGCGTTGGGTTCCACCGGCACCACCACACTCTTGACGCCCCAGACCAGGTTGAGCCGGCGGGCGACGAGTTCGTTATCGGCCACGGCGATCATCGGCGGGGCCGGTCGGTACTTGGCGATCCGGCGCACCGCGCCACCGGTCTTGGTGAAGACCACGACGTGCTCCGCGGGCGAGTTTTCGCCAAGCTGGAAGGCGGCGCGGGCCGTGGCGTCGGCGAACCGCTCGACATCGTCGACGTCGCCATCGTGCCGGGCAATCTCCGAGGCGGCCTGCGACCGGATCGGCCCGCCCTTCTCGACTTCCCGGATGATGCGGTCCATCGTCTGCACCGCCTCGATCGGGTACTTGCCGACCGCCGATTCGGCCGAGAGCATGACCGCGTCAGTGCCGTCCCAGACCGCGTTGGCGACATCGCTCGTTTCGGCGCGCGTCGCGACCGGCTGGGTGATCATCGATTCCAGCATCTGGGTCGCGGTGATGACGGGCAAGCCCATCTGGTTCGCGACCCGGATGATTTCCTTCTGGGCGCGCGGCACCCGCTCCGGCGGCAATTGCACGCCGAGGTCGCCCCGCGCGACCATGATCCCGTCGGAGGCGCCAGCGATTTCGCGGAGGTTGGAAAGGGCTTCGGCGCGCTCGATCTTGGCGACGATGCCCGGCGTGTCGCCGCCGCACGCATGCGCCACGTCCCGCGCCACCTGGAGATCGCTGGCATTATTGATGAAGCTGAGGCCGAGGTAATCGACCCCGAGCCCGACCGCGAACCGGACATCGTCCCGGTCCACGTCGGTCAGCGCGCCTCCCGTGATCGGCGCACCTGGCAGGGTAACGCCCTGGCGCGCCTTCAGGTGCCCCCCACGGCCGACCGTAGCCTCGGCGTGGTCCGAGTGCACCTTCTCGACCAGAAGTTCGATCAGACCGTCGGAAATCAGGATCCGGGATTCAGGCGAGATGACCTTCAGCAGGTCCGGGTAATTGATCCCGATCTGGGCCGGGGTCGAAGGCACCGGCGTGGGGTAGAGCCTCACCGTGCCGCCGCGGGTGATGGGGACGTCCGCGCCGCTGTTCTCGACCGGACCGGTGCGGATCTTCAGGCCCTGCAGGTCGAACAGGATCGGCACGCGGCGGCTCAGCCGGGTTGCAGCTTCGCGCACGTAGGCGATCAGTTGGGTGCGGTCGGCCTGGCTGCCGTGCGCGGCATTGATCCGGACCACATCGGCCCCGGCGCCGAGCAACTCCACCAGCCGCTCCACGGAATTGCCGCTCGAGGGTCCAAGGGTCGCGACGATCTTGACGCGTCGATCCATAGGGGTATTCGCCGCCTTTGCGTGTCGTTGTCCGTTGCGCAACGACTCGCATGCCGCTGGCCGCGTTCATACTAGCAAAACTCTGGCCGGTCGCCACCAAGCTATGTGCCTTATGGGCGCGCGGCGACACGGGAGGCGTATACGGGCGGACGACAGGATCGACGAGATCCGGGTTGTCCAGACGTTGTTCACGGTCTGTACTCCAGGTCCGCCCCTACCCGATCCGTGCAGCGGGCCACCCGGAATTTGGATCACTCGTAGCGCAGTGCCTCGGCGGGCAGGACTCTGG
This sequence comes from Chloroflexia bacterium, assembly GCA_013696265.1. Classification (GTDB taxonomy): domain Bacteria; phylum Chloroflexota; class Chloroflexia; order Thermomicrobiales; family UBA6265; genus JACCYX01. The sequence continues at coordinate 5,943 of JACCYX010000256.1, read as the reverse complement.
ACGCCTGCCGGGCCGGTAGCCAGGCCATGAGCAAGGCCGCGACGATCGAGGCCCCCAGCGTGGCGACGATCGTGAGCCACGGGATGATGAACGTGCCAGCGTCCGGCGCCCCTTCGGTGAACTCGTCGCTGGTCATGAGGAGGTACGAGAGCAGGAGGCCAAAGACCGTGCCCGCCACGACCCCCAGGATGACGACGATGCCCGACTCGATGACGAACGCCGATTGCACCATGCCGCGCTGGAAGCCGAGGGCGCGGATCATCCCGATCTGTTGCCGCCGCTCCACGACGGCCCGGAAGGCGATGACGCCCACAGCCGCGATTCCGACGATCAGGCCCAGTCCCATGAAGCCCTGCAACACGTACATGAACGATTGCTGGGTCGATTGTTCGTCCTCCAATCGTTGGGCGAGGTCCGTGCCGACGACGCCGTAGGGCAGCAGGTTGACTTCGATGTCGTTGGCAATGACTTCGGGATCGGCGCCTTCCGCGCCGTGGATGTAGTACTGCACGGCGTGCGCACCGACGTTGGGAAACAACGATTCCATCGTCGGCTGGCCGGAATAGATCCCGAAGAAATAGGAATAGTCGTTGTCGAGGACACCGATCACGCGGGCCTGGTGCACCTGGCCGTCGCCGGTTCGAAGGTCGATGGCCGGCGCCTCGAACGAACCCTTCTCCGGAACGCCCGTCACCCCTCGCGATGCTTCGAAGTCCGCCGGCGCGTTCTCGGCCATCGTGGCCGGAACCACCACTACACCTGGTTCGTTCAGGAGCGCGTCGATGACGGCTTCGTCGCTGTCGTAGCCGTTGGCGTGGGCCTGGAAGGTCAACTGGCCTCCCTCGTAGAAAGCCTGGTCGCCGACCGCAAAATCGGATTGCAGCCAATCCCCCTCCTTGTTCTGGAAGGAGAGACTCCCCTCGCCCGGCAGGTCGACACGGCCGACCTCCGCGATCCGCGAGGAGTCGACCCCAGTGTCCGCCATCACCCGGTTCAGGTCGTCGATCGGGTTCTCTTTGGACGCATCGACACTCACGTCCCAACCCGCGAACGCCTTGTCATTGAGGAACGCGGCGGAGAAGTTGGCGTTGATGGCGGCGATCATCACTAGCGAGAAGACAATCAGGCTGAACATCGCGATCGTCATCCCGGTCCGGCCCTTGTTCGCGCCGGGGTAGGAAACGGCGAGCCGGGTTGGGGCCAGCATGCCCCTGACCCTTCCGCCGAGGTGTTCGATTACCGCCAGGATCGTGTCGAGGTTCTGGACGATGACCAGCGTGGAGGCCGCTACGATGCAAATGCCCGAGACGAAGAACATCTCGATGGCGCCCGAGTAGTCCCCGAAGATGTCCCGGAACAGGTCATCGGGCAGCAACCAGAACACGAGCGTCAGGATCCCGGCCGAGGTCAGGACGAGCCGAGGCTTCGCGCCGAAGTAGGTCAGGACGCCGGCGATGCCGAACGGGATCAGGGTCATGCCGATGGTGAATGGCGCCAGGAGTTCGGAGCCGCGTCCAAACAGGATCAGGCCGCCGCCGACGACGATCATCAGGATCGACCACACGAGTTGGCGGCGATTCCGGTGGGGAACGTACGCATCCGGGATGTCGCGCACCGCCGCCACAACGTTGAGGCGGCTGACTCGCCACGACGAAATTGCGACCGCGAGGAAGGTGATCACCACGCCCAGACAGTAGGCGATGACCATGCTGCGTGGCGAGATGTACGGAGCAATGCTGAACGCATCCCCAAACGCGCTCTGGAAGCTCCTCGCGATCAAAAACGCCGCCGCCACGCCGAGCGCGGTGCCGACGATGCCCGAGATTAGGGTGTAACCCGCCCCTTCAGATAGAAACTGCTGGATGAGTTGCCGGCGCTGGGCGCCGATCGCCCGGATCATCCCCATTTCCGACCGGCGCTCTGCGGCCAGCATCGTGAAAATCAGGACGATCAGGAGGATGCCGACGCCGATCGAAAACAGGCCGAACACGATGAAGAAGGTGACGAACAGGCTACCGATCAGTTCAGCCGTTTCGACGTAGTCCTGCTTGATTGACACCACGCCCAGATTCTGGCCCTCAAGTTCGGCCTCGAGCGCCCGGACGACGGAATCCGAACGCGCGAGACCGGATTCCGTGCCGCCCGTATTCGAAACCGCGATACCCGAAACGAGTCCTCCCTGGCCACTGATCGCCTGGAGTTGGCTGAGGCTCATCAACATACCTGGGAGCGGCGCGCTGCCGCTGAAAAAATCTGGCAGCGAGCCACTGATCAGCGAGTCGGGCAGGATGCCCTGGACCGTAACCACATGGCGTTCGTTACTGATGAAGAAAACGAGATTTTGACCGACCTCGGCATTGAGCTTGTCGGCCGATTCTTCGTTGATGTAAATGCCGTCGGCGCCAAGGGTGTCGACGTTGATATCCTCGCCATCGGTGGTTTGCGCCCCGCCGATTTGCGCGATCGACTCCTGGTTGATGCCCGCGATGTTGACCACTGGTTCGGAGGCTACAGCGATCTCCGAGAGTTGTTCTTGCGTTTCGGCGCCGCTCGCGTCGTTCTCGCCCACATTGATGAATGGCGCCCGGCTCAGGAGGACACCGGCCACGCCATCGACGTCGTCGTTTCCGGCAACCAACGCTCGTACGGTCTGCACCGTGTCTTCGGGCATCGGGCGAACGAACGCCATCGCCAGGCTTGCGTCCTGGTCCGGGTTGTCGTCGACCACAACGAACTCGTCAACTGGGCCGAGCGTGTCGATCGCCTGGCTGCGGACCGAGTGGTTAAGCGTGTCGCCCGTGCCAAGGGCGGCCGAGATGATCAACGTGGCCAGCATCAGGCCAATGATAATCAGCGAGGTCTGGGCCTTGCGGCGCGGAATGTTGCGCATGCCCATCTTGAAAATGACCGGCCGACGCCAGGCGATAAACGCGATCGAGAGCAAACAGATGCCCAGCATGACGAGCAGCACCACCATGATCGATTGCATGGGGACGCCGAAAAGTTCTTCCATGGGTGATTGCCTTCCGGGTGGCCAGGAGCCGTGGGCGGGTGCCTGGCCGTGATGTCAGGGGGAACGGATCAGGCGAAGGCGGGTGTGGCAATGGGCTCGGTTCGTCCGCCCAGCGCGGTGTGTGCGATTTCCGAGGGCGTGCCGGTAGGAAAATCCTCGCCAACGATCGAGCCGTCCTTCATGCGGACGATCCGGTGGCACTGTTCGCCGACCCCGGCGTCGTGGGTGACGAGAACGATCGTGAGACCGCGCTCCTCGTTGAGGGCGCGGAGGAGATTCATGATGTCGGTCGCCGATTTCGAGTCGAGTGCCCCGGTCGGCTCGTCGGCCCAGACGATGGCGGGGTTGTTCACCAGCGAGCGGGCGATCGTCACCCGCTGCCGCTGACCGCCGGAGAGTTCGGCGGGCCGGTGGTGCGCCCATTCCTTGAGGCCAACCGTGTCGAGCGCGGCAAGCGCGCGGTCCCGGGCTTCGGACGGTTTAATGTTCGCTACCAGCAGTGGCAACTCGACATTTTCGACGGCGCTGAGCACCGGCAGCAGGTTGTAGACCTGGAAGATGAAACCCATCCGGCGCGCGCGGTAGTTGGTCCGCTTCTTGTCGCCCATCGTGGCCAGGTCTTCGCCTTCGATCCAGATCGTGCCGTCGTTGATGTCGTCGAGCCCGGAAAGGCAGTTGAGCAGGGTTGTCTTGCCACAGCCGGAGGGGCCCATCACGGCCACCATTTCGCCGCGCTTGACGGCGAAATCAATGCCCTTGAGCGCGTGCAGCTTGGCGTTGCCGGTGTCGTAGATCTTGACTACGTTGCGGGCCTGGATGATGCCGTCCGTCTCGGTGATGGTCGATGTCTCGTTCGATCGCTTGCGAAATGCCATGTGTAAACTCCCCTGGAAAATACCTGCTTGCGCGTTGTCGCGTCCCGACCGGACAGCCGCGCCACTTCCCTAACGTGATTGGGCGGCCCGCCGTTCCCTGCCTTGTTACGAAATGAACAATACCCGCATCATGAGCGCGATTCGCGTCGAAAATGTCACGGAAACGTGAAGGTCGAAAAAACGGTCCGAGGTGGCCTGATGACTCTTTGGGGCGCCGGACGGACGGACGGGGCTTGTCAATGGCCATATCATTGGGAGTGGCGGGTTGGCGCCGGGACGATCGGCGTAAGGTGGGGGAACGCGTGACACTCGTGACATCGGTCTGGGAATTCATCCGGGACAACCAGGACCGATTCAACGATCTCCTGTTCTCGCACATCCGCATCAGCGCCTCGGCCCTGGTCATCGCGGTGCTGCTCTACGTGCCCCTCGGGGTGCTGTTTTCGCGCATGGACCGGGTCGGATCGTCGGCGGTGGGGGCGCTCTCGTCCCTGCGCGTGATTCCGTCACTGGCACTGGTCTTCGTGTTCGTGCCCTGGCTCGGTTTCGGTTACCGGCCGGCGCTGCTGGCGCTCGTGCTGCTGGCGGCGCCGCCGATCGTGCTGAACACGTTCGCGGGGATGCGAAACGTCGACGCGTCGGTGATCGAAGCGGCCCAGGGGCTGGGGATGAGCCAGGCTCAGGTATTCAGGCGCGTGCAGTTGCCGCTGGCCTTTCCCGTCATGCTGGCGGGAATCCGTTCGGCGTCGGTGGAAATCGTCGCCAGCGCCACACTCGCGTCCCTGATCGGCGTCCAGACGCTTGGCCAGTACATCTTCACTGGCATCTCGTTGCTGGATACCACCTACCTGCTCGCCGGAGGGCTGCCGATCGTCGCGCTGGTTCTGCTCGTCGAGATGCTGTTCGGCGGCGTCGAGCGGCTCAGCACTCCCGCAACGCACTAACGCGGTTATCATGCCGCATACGAACTGTCCCGGTTACGCGTCACGAAACGAGAGGGTCTTGTTCACATGGTCACACGACGTACGGTAGTCAAGCGTTCGATCGCGGTTCCCTTTGCCGGTGGCGCCTTGCTGGCATCGATCCAGCCGGGTTCCATCGTCGCCCAGAATCTGACGGTGATCGTCGGGTCCAAGGATTTCACCGAGCAATTCATCCTTGGCAACATGTACATCCAGATCCTCGAGGACATGGGGATCGCCACTGAGGACAGTACCAACCTGGGCGGTACTCAGATTGCCCAGCAGGCGCTCGAAGCCGGCGATATTCACCTTTACCCGGAGTACACCGGAACCGGCCTGACGGAGGTGCTGGGTCTCTCGGTCGAAGAAGTCCTCGGTGGCGGAGCCACACCAGTCGCCGGCACCGAAGCAACTCCCGCCACGAGCGATGCCTCGCAGGCGGTCTACGACGCGGTGAAGGCCGCCTATGCCGAACAGTTCGGGCTCGTCTGGCTCGAGCGTTCCCCCGCCAACAACACGCAGGCCCTGGCGGTCAAGCGCGCGTTCTCCGAGGAGAACGGGATCACCACCATCTCGCAGCTCGCGGAAATGGCCGGTGACCTGATCGTCTCGGCGCCCGCCGATTTTCCGGAGCGCGAGGATGGCCTGCTCGGCCTCCAGCGCGTCTACGGAGCGGGATTCGCGGACATCGAAGTGCTGCCGGTAGCGCCTGGGCTTAAGTACCAGGCGCTCCAGGACGACCAGGCACAGGTGGTGCTGGCGTTCGGGACTGATGGTCAGATTGCCGGCTTCGACCTCGTCGTGCTGGAGGACGATCTTTCGCTCTGGCCGCCGTACAACATCGCCCCGGTCGTCCGCCAGGAAGTGCTGGACGCCTACCCCGATGTCGAGGTCCGGTTTAACGATGTCACCACGTCCCTTACCGACGAAATCCTCTCCGACCTCAACTGGCGGGTCGACGGCGATGCCCGGGAAGACCCGGCCGATGTCGCCGCGTCGTACCTGACGGACAATGGCTTCATCGGCGGCTAGCGCCCTGGCGTCGCGGCATCGCGCCAGGTGCTGACCGGCAGGTCACGCAACTTCAGTTGCG
>JACCYX010000227.1 GCA_013696265.1 Chloroflexia bacterium | reverse complement strand
CCTGGAACGTCACGATCGAATGTGTCGAACGTGAGATGCGCGAGTGAACTCAAGTTCGAAAGCCTGTGGAGGGATTCCAGGTTGGCCTGGCGTATTTCTTGCTCCTTGCAGACGCACGTCGTTATCTCCCCGAACATGGGATGGCCGACTGGAAAGTCCCCTCGGAGATACCCGGCGTCCTGGCAAATCGGGCACTTCACCGTGTCACGGTTGCTGAGAACGATCGATCCGCTGGGCGTTTCCGCTGGCGGTCGAATTGGTAGCTCCTTCAACACATTACCGATTCGTTTCATGGAGGCTGCTCATTTCTCTTGAACCGTGGACGAGGCGGGATTGGAGCGCGGTTCAGTCGTCCCTGTCCTGGCGGCCGTATGCCCGCCAGTTCTCCAGGATACGTGTGACATAACGCCAACTACGCCGATTGTACGTGACTGCCTCGCCCAGTGCATCCTCGATCCAGTCATCGGGATACTCCTCGATCGCGCGGGAGATCTGGTCCGCGATCAGGGGAGTGAGGGTGCCAATGTTCTGTTCGTACAATCGAAAGGCGTTCGGCCGGTCGATCGTGATCGACGGGGGATTCTCGTCCGGCCAGAGCGCGCGGGGCGCCGGCAATTGTCCCGTCTCCATCAGTCTAATACTGCTTCGGTTCTCCGGCGTATTGAGATAGTAGAAAATCGCCCGCTTCCTGGCCTCGGCGGAGACGAGACGCACGAGCGTGCCCCGCGCCAGGGCCAGGTCCAGCCCTTTCGTGATCCGGGCGTCCGGCGCGCGCGGGCTGCCCTCCACACGCAACGCCGACCTCAGCGTGCGGTCACGGAGGATGGTCTTCTCGGCCAACGGTTCGTTGAATCCGCCAGCCGCATCAAGCAGGCGAATGGTCGCCAGGCTCACCTGAAGCTCTTCGAGACTGGTGATGGCCGGCACGATTTCGGTGAGGAACGAAACCGGGATCGGGAGCACCTCGGTTGGGTTGAGGACGAGTCCGGTCACGGCCGACGGCTTGTCAGGGGTGTTGGGGCGCGGCATCAGGCGTCTGGCTCGCGGTACAACTCGAGATCGGCGAACCGGGCGGTGCGTTCGAAGAACCTCAGGTTGACGCTTCCCACCGGGCCGTTGCGGTGCTTGGCGACGATGAGCTCGGCGATGCCTTTCTTCTCCGAGTTCTCGTCGTACTTGTCGTCGCGATAGATGAACATCACGATGTCGGCGTCTTGCTCGATCGACCCGGATTCGCGCAGGTCGGAGAGCATGGGCCGGTGGTCGGCCCGGGTTTCGACCGCGCGCGAGAGCTGCGAGAGGGCGACCACGGGAACGTTGAGTTCCCTGGCCAGACCCTTGAGGCCCCGCGAGATTTCGGAGATCTCCTGGACTCGATTGTCGGTGCGCCGGCCGCTCATCAGTTGGAGGTAGTCGACGATGATGAGGTCGAGGCCCTGTTCCGCCTGGAGGCGCCTGGCCTTGGAACGCACGTCCATCACGCTTGCATTCGCCGAGTCGTCGATGTAGATCTCCGCTTCGGCGAGGCGACCGAACGCCCGCGAGATGCGGTCCCACTCACCGTCGTCGATGTTACCGAGGCGCAGCCGATGGGAATCGACCCCCGTTTCCGTTGCCAGAAGGCGTTGCACCAGTTGTTCGGCCGACATCTCCAGTGTAAACATGCCCACCTTGCGGCCATGCTGGACGGCGGCACCGTAGGCGATGCCCAGCGCCAGCGCTGACTTTCCCATGCTCGGCCGGGCTGCGACGATCAGGAGGTCGGACCGCTGGAATCCGCCGGTCAGCTTGTCGAGATCGGAGAATCCGGTCGGCACGCCGACCACTTCCCCGCGGTTCTGCTGCAAGTAGTCGAGCTGGTCGAAGAAACGGTCCAGCACGTCCGAGATCGGCTGAAAATCCTTGATTTGACGCCGCTGGGAAACGGTGAACAGGGCCTGTTCGGCGGTGTCCAGGGCATCTTCGGCTTCCAGATTGTCCTGGTAACCGATGCCGACGATGCGGGTACCCGCGTCGATCAGGCGGCGCAACGTGGCCGTGCGCTCGACAATCCGGCCGTAGTATTCGACGTGGACGGCGGTGGGCACCACGTTGAGGAGCGACGAGAGGTAGCCGACGCCACCGATGTCGTCGAGCACGCTTCGGCGTTCGAGTTCGTCGGAGAGCGTCAGGAAGTCGGTTGGTTCCCGGCGGTTGTAGAGATCGAGAATGGCCTGGTAGATCGTGCCATTGGCGGAGAAGTAGAAATCATCCGCCTTGACGTACGACGCGACGCGGATGATCGCGTCGCGGTCGATCAGGAGACTCCCGAGCACCGATTGCTCAGCCTCTCGATTATGCGGTGGGAGTCGTTCTTCCATCGTGTCCTGTCATCAACTGAAGTGGCAGGCCTCTGATGGCGACCATCCCCAGGATTGGCCAGAAGGCCGGGGGCCGATCTGCTGGTTGCTCGATTGGGTCCGTTACTCGGCGGTTTCAGCTTCGTCCGCGGTGTTCGAAGACGGCTCGTCCGCGGCCGGAGCCTCTTCCTCCTCAGTGGCCTCAGCCTCGATGATGACCGTCACCTGGGGCCGGAGCCGCCCCACGAGATGCACGGTCACGGTGTGCTCACCTACGGAGCGGAGCGGCTCGTCGAGCACGACCCGGCGCCGGTCGATCTCTTCTGAGACCTGGGCGGCGAGCGCGGTCGCGACGTCGCTGGCGGTGATCGACCCATAGAGCCGGCCCTGCTCACCAGCCCGCGCGGTGAAGGTCAGGCGCTGGCCGTCGATCTTATCGGAGAGCGAGCGCAGCAACTCTTCCTGACGGGCAACCTTGCGCTCCTTGACGGCGAGATTGTGAGCGGCCACCTTGAGTTCGCCATCGGTCGCAACCACGGCGAGCCCTTTCGGGATCAGGTAGTTCCGGGCGTAGCCATTGGAAACGGTCTGAACCGAACCCGCGTCGCCCACCTTGGGCACATCCTGTCGAAGGACGATTTTCATCCGTAAATACCTTCCAACTCGTTGGATTCAGATGGTGTCAAACACAAAAGACCCACACCGCCGCAACGCTCTTGGTTGCACCGATGCGGTCTATCGATTCTTCATCCCACATTTTACGGCGATTCGATACTTCGCTGCAACCACCCATCGTCATGACCGGGCGAGATAATCGGTGACGCACCAGCCGCCGCCGAACCGGGAGGAGTTCACGCGAACCCATTCGTACCCGTTCGCCGATTCGGGACCAGCCAGAATGTCGACGTACGCGCCGTCCGCCAGCACGCCGACCACCCGGCTGCTCGTGCCGGGATTCGCCCGCAGGTTGAGTTCGCCGTCGAAGACGCGCGCCCTGGCGCCGGGGGCGAGCCCCGCGTCCGCCTCTTGCCGGAGATAGGTACCGGCCGCCCAGCCCGCGTCAGAACTCGATTGCAGCTTGTACCAACTGTAGCCGTCGGCGCTCCGGGGTCCATCGATGACGGTCGCTTGTTCATCGGCGTAGAGCATGGCCAGCCAGGTGCCGTCGAGACCGGGGTTGGCGCGGAGTTTGATGCCATCGGTGTCCACGGCAACGACGTCGCCGATTCCGAATTGTGAAGCTCCAGCCGGATCCCCGGCGCCGAGCCCGAGATACCGCGATGCCCCCCACCCGGTTCCCCGGTCCGACCGCAGCCGGTACCAGACATAGCCGTCGGCGGATTGGGGCCCGTCGATGACTTCCGCCGTTTCATTGGTGTAGAGGATGGTGACGACGCTGGAAGAGGTTCCTGGCGAGGTTCTGATGTTGATGCCGTCCGTGTCGATGTAGACACTGTCGCCGGTGCTGAACGACCGGGACGATTCCGTCGCTTCGGCCCCGGCGGGCGCCAGGAATGCTTCTGCCACCCACCCGGTCCCGTAGTCGGTGTCGAGCCGCACCCAGTAGAGGTTCGAGGCAGCGGTCGGTCCGTCGATGACGGTGCCGACGATGCCGCTGCCCAGCGCCCTGATCACAGCCTTGTCGGTTCCAGCCCCTTGCCGCAGGTTCACCAGGTCGGTGTCGACCGTGACCAAGTCGCCGGGTTCGAATTTCGCGCTCGTGGTGGGGCCGGACGACGATGCCTCCAGGAACATGTCGGCTAGCCAGCCGGTGCCGATGGCGGTCTGGATTTCGAGCCAGGCGAGGTTGTCGCTCACCCTGGCGTTACTGACGATGACGCCGCGCGTGCCGTCCGGCAAGGTGGCGATGATCGACGTGCCGAGACCAGGTCCGGTTCGCAGCCGGAGACCTTCCGGGTCGTTGACGGCGACCGCATCGCCGACCACGAACCGCGTTTCGGGAGGGGCGCCGCCCTCGGTCATCAGGTACTGCTCGACCGCCCAGCCGGTGCCGTAGTCGGTCTCCAGCCGGTACCAGCGATAGCCGCCGGCTGGTTGTGGCCCCTCGATGACGTCGCCAACCGTGCCTCGGGGCATGGTCGCCCGTACCGATGATTGGACCGACGGTTCGGAGCGAATGTTGAGGAAGTTGGTGTCAACCTCGACCGTATCCCCCATGTCGAATTCGCCGACCGGCGGCACCGCGTCACTGGACGCGAAGATACTGCTGGCCATCCAGCCGGTTCCCCGGTTGCCGGTCAGCTTGTACCAGGAATAGCCGTTGACCGTCGCCGGTCCTTCCACCACGTGCATCACGGTGGCGGCCGGCAGGGTGGCGGCGACGGACTGACTCGTCCCCGGTAGCGACCTCAGATTGCCGCTCCCGACCGTCGTTTCGACGGTCTGGCCGGGGCTGAAGTCTGGATCGTTGAGGACTTCTCTTGCACCGGCGATGACGTCGGCCACCGCCCAGCGGATTGTCGGCAGGTCGGCGTACAGGCCGTCGCCGGGGCAGGTGCTGTCGACCACGTCCCGGTGTCCGCAGATGACCGGCAGGTTGGGTTTTTCGTGGAAATCGCGCCGGGCGAGGGGATCGAGGTTGCGCGCGGCCCAGGCCGTGATCCAGGTCAGGCCGGCGATCGCTTCCGGGGTGGAGGTTTCGAGGCTGAACGACCCCATCGAGCAAATGCCCGCCGAGCCCTGGGCGTACTGGAAGGCATGGCCGCCGATGACGTTCTCGCCGCCGGCCCTGCCCTCGTAGACGTTGCCCATGAAGTCGACGAGGTAGTTGTAGCCGATGTCACCCCAGCCCCTGGTGGCGGCGTGGTAGTAGTGAATGGACCTGATTTCGACGAGCGGGTCCCGGAATCGGGGCGTCTCCGAGTGATGAATGATGATGTGCCGGACCGTCTGGTACTTCGGCGTCCATTCGCTGGCGCCCCGATCGACGCCACCGTAGGCCCGATCGGCGCCCCAGTCACCGCGCGAGATGATCGGGGGCCTGGCTGATGACGACCTCCCTGACGATGAGACGTCGCGGATCCGGGGGCCTGCCTTGGCGTTGATGGACGCGATATCGCCGATCCTGGGACCAGATTTGGCGTTGATGTACGTAAACGAGAGACCGCGAATCGTTGCCGCGTTGCCGTCGGCGTCCAACCCCTGGAAGCGCACCATGGTTGCTTCTTCGATGAAGAGCAAATCGGCGTAAATCCGGCCATCGCGATCCGGCGGTCCTGCGTCGGTGTGGGCGGGGCCGACAATGGCAGCGTCCGTCCAGCTCTGGCCGTCCAGGCTCAGCTGGATCGAGACGGCGGCGGGAAACGGTGTGTCGCCTGGCCAGTGGGGCGCGACCGCGTTGAACGAAAAGTCGGCCGTGAACTCAAGCGCGTCACCGCTGCCGGCCTCCGGCTGACGCCATTCGCCCGCCCGGGTCGAATTTTCCTGGGCGCGGGTAATGGGGAGGGCGGAGGGCGCCGCGGTCGCCATCGCCACAAACGCCGCCGTGGCCTTCATCAGCGCCCGCCGGTCGATTCGCCGCGGCGGATGCTGGTGGATACCGGTTGTGCCCCGCGCATGGATGTCCGAAATTGTCCGCCGCTTTGTCATACCTGCTCCCCGAGGCGACGGCAGGGCGTTTCAGCCAGAAAGGTCGCAGCCACCGGAACAATGCGGGCGATTGCGGGATGCACGAAAGAGACCCTGCCAAGGTGTACGTACACCATAGCAAAAACGGTGACTAGGCGTCAACGATTTTGCGATTACCTTTCGGCATGGCCTGAAAGTACGGGGTGTCATACGAACTTCGGTTGATCAATGGAACATGGTTGGTAGTGGTCGAGTTCATCTCGACCTTGGGTGACGAAGGCAGAGTGACCCGCTACGCTGCCCTCGAAAGCTCGGGACTGCCACTTTCGAGTACGCATGGTTTCTCACCAAAGTCCGTAGTCCGTATCAGGCGCGTTCGCGGCGGACTAGGTCGAAGAGGGCGATCGAACCAGCGGTGGCGGCATTCAGCGAGTCAACCTGGCCGCGCATCGGCAACGACACAACCAGTTGGCACCGCTTGCGAATGTTCTGGGTCAGGCCCGATCCCTCGGAGCCCACGATCATCACGGCTGGCGTGGGGACATCGGTGGCGAAGAGGTCCTGGGAGTCAGGCCCGCCGTCGAGCCCGACAATCCAGCGTCCGGACGCTTCCAGTTTTTCCAACGCGTTGCCGAGGTTAGGTACCGTGGCGATGGTGAGATGCTCGACGGCGCCGGCCGAGGCGTTGACCACGGTGGGGGAAATCTCGGCCGAGCGGTCGCTGGGAATGATCACCCCGGCCACCCCGGCCGCATCGGCCGCGCGAAGCAAGGTGCCGAAGTTCTGCGGATCCTGCAGGTGGTCGAGCACGAGCACCGTGCCTTCGCGATCGATCACGTCGGCCAGGTCGGCGTACGGGTATCTGGCCGACTCCAGCAGGACACCCTGGTGGTTCACGTCGGGTAGCTGGTCGTCGAGCATGGTTCGGGGCACGGTCTCGACCAGGACCTCTTGCGAGCGGGCGAGTTCCACGATCCGGTCCACGCGCTCGTCCTGGCGAAGACCCTCCGCAACCCAGAGCCGGGTTGGTTCGCGCCGTTGGGCGGTGAGCGATTCGAGGATCGCGTTGCGCCCGAACAGCAGTTCGCCCTTGATCGTGAACGGCACGCCTCCACCCCGCCGGGCGCTTCGTCCACCTGCCTGATCACCGCCGCCGGGTCGTTGCCGCACGGGACGCTGGCCGTCTCGCGGGGGCCGTTGGCCGGAGCCGCGCTGGGGTCGATCGTCCCCGGGCCGTTGGGGCCGCGGGCCACGCCCCGGTTCCGTGGGCCGGCGATTGGATCGGTTGGGCCCGTTGGACCCGCGAAGTGTGATTGGAGGCATGGCTAGATCTTCTTCCAGGTGGTGCCGGAGGGATTGTCCTCGAGGGCGATGCCGCGTTCCTGAAGGCCGATGCGGACACGATCGGCGGCTTCCCATTGTTTGGTTTGGCGCAGGTGGGCGCGAATGTCGATCAGGAGATCGATGAACGGCTCCGCGTCACCCGGATTCGTGTCCGGTCTCTCCGTCAAGTCCAACCCGAGGATGTCCGAAAGTTCCACGAGCGTCTGCTGGGCCGTCCTGAATTGCTCCGTCCCGCCGGATTGCGAGCGTAGCCGGTTGATCGAGCGGGCCAGTTCGAACAAGGCGGCGATGGCCGACGGCGTGTCGAAGTCGTCGTTCATCGCGGCGTGGAACCGCCGGACGGTTTCCTCGGCAAGCCGAACCAGGTTCTCCCCGTTCACGACCTGGTTCTCAAGGGTGATGGCCGGTTCGGGTCGGGCCGCCGCGATCAAGCGGTCCAGGCCGGTCGCCGCCGCTTCGAGACCCGCTTCCGTGTAGTTGAGCGGCGCCCGGTAGTGTGTCTGGAGCACCTGCAGTCGGAACGCCGCCTGGCGTCCGCGTTCGATCAATGACCGGAGCGAGACGACGTTGCCCAGCGACTTGGACATCTTCTCGCCGTCAAGCTGCAGCATACCGTTGTGCAGCCAGAAGCGGGCGAATGGCGATTCACCCGAAAATGCCTCCGATTGGGCGATCTCGTTCTCGTGATGCGGGAAGATCAGGTCGCGTCCGCCGCCGTGGATGTCGACCACGCCGTTGAGGTGATGCGTGCACATGGCGGAGCATTCGATGTGCCAACCGGGCCGTCCCGGACCCCACGGACTGGGCCAGGCCGGCTCGCCGGGTTTCGACGACTTCCAGAGCACGAAATCGAGCGGATCCTGCTTGCTTTCGCTGATCGCGATCCGCACGCCGGTCGCGAGTTCCTCGATGTCGCGGCCCGAGAGCTGGCCGTAGGCGGGAAAGGAGCGCACCTTGAAGTAGACATCCCCGTCCGAGGCATAGGCATGGCCCTTGTCGATCAGGCCCTCGATTATGGCGATGATTTCCGGGATTTCGTCCGTGGCGCGGGGGGCCACGGTGGCCGGGAGGATGTTCAACGCGCCGATCTCGTCGTCCCATTCGGCGATCAGGCGTTCGGTAAGCGCGGCCGGAGTTCCACCTTCGGCATTCGCCCGGTTGATGATTTTGTCGTCGATGTCCGTGAAGTTCTGGGCGTACCGCACGTCGTAGCCGAGGTGGAGCAGGTAGCGCCGGATCGTATCGAAGACGATTGAGGACATGCCGTGCCCGATGTGCGCCGAGTCGTAGACGGTGACGCCGCAGACGTACATCCCGACCTTGCCAGGCAGGATCGTCGTAAACGGCTCTTCGGCGCGGGTGCGTGAGTTGTAGACGCGAAGTCCAGAATCACTGGCCGGTGACGCGGATTGCTGTGGCATAAGGAGAGGCTGCCTTTCGCACCTGTTCCCGGACGGCTCGAATGTCTGGATCATCTCCGATGTTCGAGCCGCGTTGACGGCTGGAGGAACGAGACGGCTGACGCTCACGCGCCATGTTGCGCCCCGTGGGGCAGGATCAGTCCTGCCCGCACCTACACGAGCAGACATGGCGGACTACGGCGTGGGCACCGCGCGCTCGTGAGTTGTCCCGTTCCGTCAGGGAGGTGGTCATGAAGAGCCTCAATCCGCGGCGGCCTTGGCCGAGACTGGCGCGGCGGGGGTGCTGGATTCGGTCGCGGTCGGCGCGGGTTTGGCGGCAGGGTCTTTCGGCGCGGCGCCATCCTTGGCTGGCTTGTCACCGGTTTTGGCCGGCTTGTCATCGGCCTTGGCCGAATCCTTTTCCGGAGCCCGGCTGTCGTTGATGTACCAGCCCGATCCCTTGAACACGATTCCGACCGGCTGGAAGACTTTTCGAAGGGCACTGCCACATTCCGGGCATTCCGTCAGCGGCTGGTCGGTGAACTTCTGGAAGATGTCAAACGCGTGCGAACAGGCCGTGCAGCGATAAGCATAGGTAGGCACGAACGCATTACTCCTGGAATTGTGAAGGACACACAAAGGGACCGCTCTGGGAGCGGTCACTTCATTGTACCCGGACGGTGCGGGCGACCACAACCCGCGTTACCGGAGTTCAGCCTGCGCCTCAACGCTTGATGTACATTGTTTGAGGATTCGGGTTTTTTCGGATTGTGTAGGGGAGGGCATACGCGGGCCGTGAAGGACACCTT
>JACCYX010000219.1 GCA_013696265.1 Chloroflexia bacterium | reverse complement strand
GGCCAATCTCGTTGTTGTAGCTGCCGGGGCTCTTGTAGACCCGCCGGATCTGGCCCAGAACGGCGGCGATCGATTCCTTGGCGCTGGTCTTGCCGATGCTGCCAGTCACGCCGATCACGGTCGGGTCAATCCGGTCCCTCCTCCAGGTCGCCCAGCGTTGCATGGCCACCGTCGTGTCCTCGACCACGATCAGCGGCAGATCGATGTCGGGGTGCGCGCCGGCCCAGGCACTGGAGACGATCGCGGCCGCGGCGCCATTCGAAGCCGCATCGGGCGTGAACTCGTTCCCGTCGAATCGCTCGCCCCAGACCGCGATGTAGAGATCGCCGGGTCGGATCCGCCGGGCGTCTCGCTCGAACCCGGGAAAGACGAGTCCGGATGGCACGTCGCCCCGCAACTCGCCCCCGGTTCCCGCCAGGACATCTTTCAACCGATACCGCGTCATGCACTGCTTCCTTGATCTGCCACTGCGCCCTCTCGATCCAGGCGTTCAGCTACGCGCATGATCGCGCTCCGGCTCCTGGGATTGAGGGCGGTTTCTTCGGGAGTGGGTCGAATCGGCTTGCCGATTCTCCGCAGCCTCGGGATAGTGTCGCACGTACAGATCGGTTGGTCCGGCGGGCAGACGCACGTCAGCGAGGCCGCTTCAATGAATCGTTTCACGATCCGGTCTTCGAGCGAGTGGAAGGCGATCACCACCAGCCTGCCTCCCGGAGCGAGGGCCGTGGTGGCCGCTTCCAACACCGCCGACAGCGCCTCCAACTCACCGTTGACCTCGATCCGGAGCGCCTGGAAGGTGCGGGTCGCGGGGTGGATCGGCGATCGCTTCCGGCCACCAACCGTACGTTCCAACAGGGAAGCCAATTCGCCGGTGGTGCTGACCGGCCCCTTCTCCCGCTCGCGGACGATGGCGGCCGCGATCCGCCGTGACTGCTTTTCCTCGCCGTAGATCCAGAGGATCCGGGCGAGTTCAACGGCGCTGGCGGTATTCACCAGGTCGGCGGCGGTGATCCCGTGCGTCTGGTCGAACCGCATGTCGAGCGGCGCGTCGTGGCGAAACGAGAAGCCGCGCTCGCCCTCGTCGAGTTGGAACGATGACAGGCCGAGATCGAGCAGCACGCCATCGACGTGGGGAACACCGGCCTCGGCGACGACATATTCGAGTTCGCGGAAGTTGCGATGAAAGAGTCGCAACCGTCCCTCGTTGCCGGGCAATTCGGTTAGGCGCGCGGCTCGCGGAGCAGCCGCCGCATCGGCGTCGATCGCGATGACGAGTCGCACGGCCGGCTGCTGTTCGAGCAGCCGCGACGAGTGACCGCCGCCGCCGAAGGTACCGTCAACGTAGATGCCACCCTCCTTGGGCCACAGTGCGTCTACGGCGGCCTCGCGAAGGACCGTGACGTGACGGCCGTGGGCATCGCGTTCGTTCAGTTGGGATTCCAGGGCGGCGGGAGGCTGGGCTGATGGGTGGATCATCGTTCTACTTGGTCGGAGTCGGATTGGAGCGTTGGGCCGCCGGATTGGCGGCGACATCTGATGCTACAGCATACCCGCCAATCGCGTGGCGATCTCATCCGAAGAATCGTCGAGGACGTCGGAGGTCGTCGACCACCGGTCCGGGCTCCAGATTTCGAGCGACGAATGCACGCCGATCACCACGACTTCGCGTTCGATTCCGGCGAAATCCCGCAGCGGCGCGGGAACGAGGATGCGGCCCTGGGAATCGAGCTGGACATCGACCGCCTCGGAGAAGACCATGCGGCGGAACTGACGGACATTGGCATCCGCGATCGACAACTCGTTGATCCGACCGGCGAGCGTTTCCCAGGCGGCCAAGGAGTAAAGCGCGATGCACTTGTCGAAGCCACGGGTCAGGACAAGGCCATCGGCAAGCTCATCACGGAACCGGGCCGGAATGGCGAGGCGTCCCTTGGTGTCCAGGTTGTGGGTGTGGCTGCCGAGGAACACCGGTTGTCCTATCGTCGTGAATCCGTTGACCGATTTTGGTCAGGTGGGGGCAAGTTGTCCACAATCTACCCCACTTATCCCCACTTGCCCCCACGCTTATCCACATGATAGCCACTTCGCCGCTCGTTGTCTATGGTGTACGTACATTCCGTTCGTTCATGGTTGACCCTCGTGTCTACAGTGACGTAGGGTTGCCGAGCTTGTCTCGGCCCAGTCCAGCAATACCAGATTACGCATCTGCAAACCGCTCGATGCGGCAAAGGTGACATGCTGGTTAGGCCGCGTTGTGCTACCCCCACACGGGCCGAGACAAGCTCGGCAACCCTACGAAAGCCTCAGCCGGACCTCCACGCTACGGCGTGACGATCGTGGCGATGGTTTCGCCAACCGTCACAGTTGAGCCAACGTCGAGCGACAGGCCGGAGACCGTTCCGGCCTTGTGGGCGACCAGTTCGTTCTCCATCTTCATGGCTTCGACCACGCAGACGATCTGGCCAGCCTCCACCGTCTCTCCTTCCGCGACCGCAACGCGAATCACGGTGCCCTGGATGGGGCTGAGCAGGGCATCACCGTGAACCTGGGCGGCGTCCTTTCGTTTCGATCCAGCGCGGGCGGGGCGGCCCCTCGTCGACGCGCCCGAGGCGGGTGCCGCGGTGTGAAGGCCGTGGACAGTGGTCTCGAATCGCCGTCCACTCACCTCCACCAGCAACTGGAGCGGTTCGGAGAACTCCCCAGCTGTCTCCCGCGGTTCGGCCGGCGCGGAGGCGATTGGCAGCACGTCAGGGAACTCCGCGAGAAACGTGGTCGAGACATCGCCGCGGATGAACGCTGGATGCGCCATCAGGTTCCGGTGGAACGGGATCGTGGTCGGCGGACCCTCGATGTGGAAATCGTCGAGCGCGCGCGTCATGCGGGAGATCGCTTCGTCACGGGTCCGCCCCCAGGCGATGAGCTTCGCGACCAGTGAATCGTATTGGGGCAGGATGGCGTCCCCCTCCCCCACAGCCCCATCGACCCGGATGCCGAAGCCGACTGGTTCGCGATAGCGCACGATGGCTCCCGGTGCGGGCGCGAAATCGCGGCCGGCATCCTCAGCGTTGATCCGGCACTCGATCGCCCAGCCATTCGCGGAGACATCCGCCGCTGAGAACGAGAGCGATTCCCCCTGGGCGACGCGGATTTGTTCGCGCACCAGGTCGATTCCGGTCACCATCTCCGTCACGGTGTGCTCCACCTGGATCCGGGTATTCATCTCCAGGAAGTAGAAGTCGCTGGTCTCGTCGAGGAGGTATTCCACGGTGCCCGCGCCAGTGTAGCCGACCGAGCGGGCCAGATCGACGGTGGCCTGGGAAAGCCGCTCCCGAAGTGCCTCGTCCACCGCCGGCGATGGGGACTCCTCGACGAGCTTCTGGTGGCGCCGCTGCACGGAACAGTCTCGCTCACCGAGCGACACCACGTTGCCGTGCCGGTCGGCGAAGACCTGAACCTCAATGTGTCGCGGATGTTCCAGGTAGCGTTCGAGGTAGACGAGCGGGTTGGCGAAGTAGCGTTCGGCCTCGCCGCTACTGCCCCGGAATGCCTCCGGCAACTCGGACTGCTGACGCGCCACGCGAAAACCGCGTCCCCCACCCCCGCCAACCGCCTTGACCGCGAGCGGGTAGCCGATCCTTTCCGCCGCCTCGAGCGCGTCCTCGACGGTCGGGACCGGATCGGACGTGCCCGGCACCGGGCGCAATCCCGCCGCGCTCGCGATCTTGCGGGCCGCGACCTTGTCGCCCATGGCCGCGATCGCCTTCGGGGATGGACCGACAAAGATCAACCCGCGCTGGGCGACCGCCGTGGCGAATCCGGCATTCTCGGCCAGGAAGCCATAGCCCGGGTGGACCGCATCCGCGCGCGCCTCCTTCGCGATCGCCAGCACCGCGTCGATATCAAGGTAGGCCAGTCCCGATCCGGCCCGCAGCCGGTAGGCTTCATCCGCGTACCGGACGTGCGGCGCGAACTCTTCGCCCTGGCCGAACACCGCGATCGAGACGATGTCCATCTCGCGACAGGCCCGCATGACGCGAAGCGCGATCTCGCCGCGGTTGGCGACCAGCAACCGCGAAATGGAACGATCCGCCGATGTCGACACCACTGCACTCCTCACGCCACGACGCTACAGCCATTGGTGCGTACAGCTTATACGGAGCCGAGCTGCTTGATCCGACTATCGAAGTGTCCACGTGCCAACGATTGCCGGCATCCACGCCCGCCTCGGTTACGACCAGGCCGAGGCGACACGAGAGTGCTCGATTGTGCTGGAAACAATGCGAGGGCAAGAAAAGCGTACCGCGCGTGGCAGGGCTTCGCCGGTTTGGTATACATGAAGCCACACGTGGACGATCTTCCGCCACACCAGGTGCCCGTAATCTGCCGACACCGTCGTGTCCCGTTGCCATTGCGAAAGACCGTGCCTTCGATGAAGCCCTCGTTCATCCTCTCTTTCGCCCACTGGTGCGCATGGCTGCCGATCCTGGCGGTCGCCGTCGTCGTCTCGCTGGCACCTTTTTCAGGCGGTGCCAGCCAGGGGATCCCGGAGTGGTACCTGGTGCTCGACCACGCCCTGGCGCTGGACGAGGGTCAGGAGCGATCGGCGATCAACGACGCCTACCGGCTCAATCTCTACGGCATCCCGACCCAGATCGTGACCGAAGGGATCGGCCTCGATCAAGCGCAATCCAACGCCCGGGCCGACGAACTCCGTGTCACGCACGGCATCGAATCGGCTCCAGGCGCCGATGACGGGCTCCTCATCTACGCGTCCATCGACCGGTACGATCGGTCCCAAACGTTTGTGGCCATTTCCGTCGGGGCCCAGACGCTGCCCCGGAACGGGCTCGACCAGGCCGCGCTCGACCGGATCCGGCGCGACATCGTGGCGTATCAGCTCGGTGAAGGCCGGCCAGCCCGCGCGGTCGTCTACAGCCTTCGCGAGATGATCTACCTGGAGCAATACGTCCCGCCGCCGGCGCCTGAAACCTCGGGGTGGCGAGCCACAATGCAGCCGGTGGTGACGGTCGCCGGGCCAACGATTGGGTTGGCGGGCATCGCCTCGCTGACGCGTGATCGACGCGAAGATCGCGGACCAGCCTCACCCCTGACGAAGTCAACTCTGGGGTGGTCAATGGTGACCGGTGCTCTGGCCTTCCTGACGGTGGAAACGCAAAGCACGATTGGTGTCCTGAGCGCGATCCTGCTCGGCGCCTCGGTGATTGCAACCGCGATCCGCCTCGACCAGAAATTGCTGCCGGCCAATGCGCGAATCCTTGCCGCGACGCCCCGGCCACCGGCCAATCGCACGGCGCTTCGGCCGGATCGAAGCGTGCCCCGATGATCACCATCGCCAAACCGCCTCCCGTCCAGGACCCGGTGACGCGCCAGAGGCGACGACGGCGCCCACCTATCAATCGCGTCCGCGTCACCGGCCGGGGCGCCACCGCCCTTGCCGCCAGGCGGCAGGCCGGGACAGTCCTGATCGCGGAGCAACCGTGGCGATCGCCGAAACCCCTCTTTCGCCTGCGACTTGCCTTGCTGCTGCCGGCGCTGCTCTTCGCGTTTTCCCTCTCCCAGAACCTCGCGAACATGGATACCGTCGACTTCCATCGGGACGAGGCGCGCTGGATCAACCGCGCCTACTTCTTTGGCGACCTGGCCCATCCGTTTGGCGAAACCTGGTCTAACTACTACACCACGCGCGGCCAACCGCCGCTCGGCAACTACCTGATGGGGGCGGGCCTGCTGCTCCAGGGACGCGACCTCGACACCAACCGGGTCTGGGACTTTCCGTACGACGAAGCCTGGAACGTCTCGGTCGGGGCCAGTCCCGAACCGGCGGACCTCAACGCGGGGCGCCGGACGAACGCCGTCGTGGGCGCCCTCGTCGTCGTCTGCGTGTACGCCATGGCGTCGAGATTGACCAATCGGTTCGGCGGGTTCGTGGCCGGATTCTTCCTGAGCATCCACCCGCTCCACCTCCGGCTCAGTTCACAGGCGCTGTCGGATGAATTGCTCGCCTTGACGATCGTGCTCTCGTTCCTGGCCGCGTTCCGGTTGGCCCGCAACCAGGACCTGGGGTCCGGCCTGCTGCTCGGGGCACTCCTCGGGCTGGGCGGGGCGGCAAAATTGTCCCCGTTGCTGATCAG
>JACCYX010000207.1 GCA_013696265.1 Chloroflexia bacterium | reverse complement strand
AATCACGGCGATGGGCTACCTCGTCTACGAGATCACCGACGACGAACTGAAGCTCGGCATCATCAGTTTCGCCCAGGCGGCCCCGGTGCTCGTCACCGGGCCCATCGCCGGCGCCCTGCTGGACCGGATCGACCGCCGCAAGATCCTGCTGGCCGTCCAGATCGTGAACGTCGTCGCGATGATCGTGGTGACGTGGCTGGTCGCCACCGGCCGCGTCCAATACTGGCACCTGGTGGTGATCGCCGTCGTGGTCGGCGGCGCCTCGGGCTTCGACTGGCCCGCCCGCCTGTCGATCGTCCCGTCGCTCGTCTCGCGGGCGCGCATGCAGAGCGCGGTGGCCCTGAACGCGGCCGCCTTCAACAGTTCCCGCATCATCGGCCCGACGATCGCCGGCGCGCTCATCGGCGCTTTCGGCCTGGCGGCGTGCTTCGGGTTCACCGCACTGGCGTTCATCCCTTTCGTCATCGTCGTCGCCAGCCTGGGCGCGATTACCGCCGTCAAGCAGGGCGGTGGGCCGCGGCCATCGGGGTTCTCCGACCTGAAGGAAGGTTATCGCTACATCTGGCGCACGCCCCGGATCAGGGGCTTGCTCAGCGTCGACATCGTTCCCCTCGCCCTCGGCATGTCCTACTTCACGATGGCCCCGGCGATCGCCCGCGATGTCCTCGACCTCGGCAGCCGGGGACTCGGCCTGTTGCTGGCGGCGAACGGGGTTGGCGCACTGGCGGGCACGATCAGCGTGGCGTTGCTCTCGAACGCGCGGCACCGGGGCCGAATCGTCATCATCGGCGTCGCCTGCTTCGCCGTCATCCTGATCGTGTTCGCGCTCTCGTCGAACGTCTACCTCTCGTTCGTGCTCATCCTCTTCCTCGGCGTGTGTACCTCGACCTACGCCACCTTCAACGACACCCTCGTCCAGATCAGCGCCGACAACGCCTACCGGGGCCGTGTCATGTCCGTCTACACCATGCTCTGGGGCCTGACGCCGATCGGAGGGCTGCAGGTCGGTCTCCTGTCGCAGAGCATCGGGGTGCAGAACGCGCTCGCCATCAACGGCGCAATCATCCTGGCCTACGCGCTCTTGCTGTGGGTGAAGACGCCGGTGCGCCACATTGACTGAGCGGGGACCAGGCGACGGCACGCGGACCATGATCGTCGTCTTCACCGGAACCGACTTCGCGGCGGCGGTGCGCGATGCCTTGCCGGCACCTTCCGGGAGCGGTGAACTCCTTGTGTTGCCCTCGTCGCTGCGGCGAACCGACCGCCTGGCCCAGGCCGTGCGTCAGGAATTTCGGCGTGATGGCATCGTTTCCCATCTCCTCTTGCCGGCGAATCCCGTCGCGGACCTGATCCGGCGAGCGCCAGGCAACCATGACGAACAGTGGGCGGAAGTCGAAATCCGGGCGCCGGATCGACAGGTGGCCGCGGTCACCCTTCCCGCCCGGCTGACGGGAGGCGCGTCGATCTGGGCGGTAACCGATGTCGACCGCGTTGGCGGCACTGGTCCCTACGTACTTGACCTGATGGCTCGCTACCTCCACCCCGTGAGCCGGTTCCGTCAGATCGCCACGCCGAGGCGATCTGATGCGGCCGTCGATGTCAACCTGGCGGTCATGCCCTCGCGCTTCGTGGTCGGCAAGACGCTCGGCGGCATCGCGGTTGTGGGGGTCGCCGTCGATCCCATCGCCACTGAACTCTTCGCCCTGGCGCTGGCTGATGAAGACCTTCCCACAGACCGGGCAGTCACCGGGCCGTGGGAGGATCGCGTCGTCCAGCGGGCAACCGAACTCGAAATCGGGATTCAGATTCCCCAACAACTCGCGATCGAGTTCGTGGGTGAGCCCCTTCCGGCGGTTCGGGAGGTCATCGGGCGGGTGGCTGGCCGGATCGGGGTTCCATTTGCGTGACATGGAAACCGGATCGACGTAGAATCCGTAAGCAAGAACAATACCAGGGTCCGATTCCCCGCCTGTGGCGGGGGATTGTCGAACCTGACAGCCGTTCTTTCAACGCGGAGCAATGCGTGTCCCAGGATTTTCTCAAGCGATTGCTGGATTGGTTGCTTTCGCGCTTGCCCGCGCCGCAGCCCCAGCCAGTCCGCGTTCCCGTCCGCGCCCGGCGCTAGCGCTCCCCGCGTTGGCCCAGGCCCGATAGATGACTCCCGCGGTGACGCGCCCCTTCGCGGGCCGCGCGCTTGCCGCGCTCCTCGTCCTCCTGCTCGTCGCGTCCTGCTCGCCGGTCAGTTCGTTTCCGGCTAGCGGGTCGCATATCGACTCGTGCCTGGAGGCGTTGCCCGATCCGGCCAGTGTCTCCGGTCTCTTCGTCGAACCTGACGACGGCGTCGACCCCGTGCTCGATGAGTTCGTGGCGGCGGCGTGCACGATCGACGTTTCGGTCTACATCCTTTCCGACGACCTCGTGATCGAATCCCTCCAGGCCGCCGCCGCACGGGGCGTGCGGGTGCGGGTCATGCTCGAAGAATTCCCGTTCGGCGGTGGCGGGGGCCAGGTCGAGGTCAGCGAACGACTCGAACGGGAGGGTGTCGAGGTTCGCTGGTCAGCGTCCGACATTCGCTTTTCCCACGCCAAGTACGCCGTGGTTGATCGCCAGGTGGCGCTGATCATGAACCAGAACCTCACGGCGTCGGCCTTCACGGCGAATCGCGAATTCGGCGTCTCCACGACCG
>JACCYX010000206.1 GCA_013696265.1 Chloroflexia bacterium | reverse complement strand
TCGGTCTCGACCGGCGTCAATGAATATCGCCACTACACGGTGGTCTGGACCGAGCCAGATGAGAGGATCCGCATCATTTCCTTCAGGAGGGCACGAAATGCGGAAGAGCGGAACTATCGTCAGCTATACGGCTGAGGAGATCGATGAAATGCTCGCGCGCGGCGAGGATCAATCTGATTACGCCGCCGCGGATGCCATGACCGAAGAAGAACTGGAAGCGGCGATCGCCTCCGATCCCGACGAAGCGGGTCTCCAGCACAACCTGGACAACGGGGACAACGTCATCATGGGGTTCCCCAAGCCCAAGCGGCAGATGACCGTTCGCCTCGACGGCGACATCATCGAGTGGTTCAAGGAGACCGGCACGGGCTACCAGACGCGGATGAACGCGGTGCTCCGGAGCTACGTCGAGGCCCAGAAGCGGCAGGACTTGGAGCTCCGCAAACGCGAGCGCGCCGAAACGGCAGCCTCAGGGGAGTGAGCCGATTCCGTTCCTCACCGAATCCCTCTCCGTGATCGCCACCGGGACACCGGACTGAGGGGCAAGGGTCCAGGCGCAACCGGCCCCACTGACCTGGCGCTCGGGCCGAGCGTAACGACACATGCAAGTGGGATGCGATGGTCGAATTCGAGTGGGACGAAGACAAGCGTCGCGCCAACATCGAAAAGCACGGGCTGGACTTCGAAGATGCGTTTGCTTTTTTCGACGGCCGACCGCATGTTTCGCTCTCCAGTCCGCGAAATGAGGAGTTGCGGTTTGCAACGACGGCGGAATTTGAAGGATTGTTCTACACGTTGATTTGGACAGAACGAAGTGATTCTGTTCGAGTCATATCGATGCGAAGGGCGCGAGATGCAGAAAAGCGAAAGTATCGTGCGGTACACGGCTGAAGAACTTCGTCGGAAGCGCGAACGCGGCGAAAGTCAATCTGATTGGGCTCGCGCCGCGGCGATGACCGAAGAAGAACTGGAAGCGGCGATCGCATCCGACCCCGATGAGGCCGGTTGGGAGTACGACTGGGACAACGTCATCATCGGGTTCCCGAAACCCAAGCGGCAGGTGACGGTCCGCCTCGACGGCGACATCATCGAGTGGTTCAAGGAGACAGGCAAGGGCTACCAAACCCGGATGAACGCGGTACTCCGGAGCTACGTCGAGGCCCAGAAACGGCAGGAACTGGAACGCCGCAAGCGGGAGCGCGCCGAAGCCGCGGCGTCCGGCGAGTAGTCACCGTTGTTTCGGCTAGCCGCGTTCCTCGTCGCCCGTGTCGGCGGTCCGCTTGAGCCGGTCGCTTTCCACATCATCGGCCTTCTCGCCGAATCCCCAGTCGTGGTCCGTGCGAGGGGTGAACGCTCCCAGCGTCATCAGCGCCGCCTGCCGCACATCCTGCGGCTTGTCGCCGAGGATTGTTTCAGCCAACTGCTGGGCCCCCTTCGAGTCGACCTGGCCATCCGAACCCAGCCCGAACTCCCCCTGGAAGGCGTTGTGGACGCGGTCGATGTCGACCTCGAAGGCGTGGGCGACCTGATCCGCCGTGAACGACGCATTCACCCCCTGATCCTCACCGGCCGGGGCGTATTCGCCCTCGTCATTCAGCTCGGTGGGAATCTCGGTTCGTCCTGGATTGCCGTCATCAGTCATCAATGGAGTTCCTTCGCTGGCGAGAAGATGGCGCATATTTTGCGAAGCAGCGTAGCATGTGCGGCGGGAGCAATTTCCAGTCGGGCAAGCCGGATAGGCATTTGGTTCACAGGCGCAATGACTCGATTGACGCAGGTTCCTGGCTCTCTATTGTCAACTCCACAGCTTGGTCACTGACGACCGGGGTGCCGAAAAGCTTCTCGATGACTCCATCAATCGTCTCAAGTCTCTCGAAGCGGCGTTTGGGAATGACCACGATGTTTGGTCGCTCCGATTTGACTCCCTGGGCGTTGGCCTTGACGTGCTTTGCGATCTTGAAATCATCGAGTGACGGGAAAGGTCTATCAGGAGGAGAGCCGAACCAGAGAAAATGTTCAAGGACGAGCGTCCCGGGATCGAAGAACATCCAGATGACGCAACCGCTGGATTTGTCAGCCAGTGCCCGGTTGATCTTGACACTCGCCGCCCTGGCGCCCACGAACGCGGACTTGAGTTGGATGTATCGGGTGATTGGTCCTTCGGCGAGCACGACATCGTAGCCGCCATTGTCCACCTGGCTTTTCAGCATCTCGACTCGACGCAGACTTTGTTTCCACATGGCGCTCATCACTTCGCCAATGAAGAGATGTTCAAGCAACATCTCGCGACACGATGAATAAATGAAATGAGATGACGGGTCCATGCGTTTGTCCTCAAGGTGGGGAGAGCGAACGAGGGACATGCTGGGCTGCGTAGCTTGAATTATCAGTATGCGGAGAGTTCGTGTCGAGCGAAGCGGATGAAGTCGCGGACTTCCGCGTTCGCGTTCATGTCGATGCCGTGGGACCAACGCTCGGCCCGTTCCGCCAGCGAGTTCCACGGTTCGCCATAGGTCTCTTTGACCCAGGCCGAGGCGACCCGCTTCGAGGCCACGCCATCGTGGACGGCGCGGTGCAGGATCCGGCAGAGCGTGAGCGTGACGTACGCCTGGATGTGGCTGTCCGCGAAGGCGGCCGGGTCGTCCGCCTTCGGCAGCCACTCCTCGATCAGGTCGCGCTTCGATGCTTCCCGCACGTCCTCGATCGCGACCGGCCCGATCAGGCCTGCCGGGTCCGGCCCGATCAGCGCGATGCCGCGCTCGCGCAGCACGTAGAGGTTGAGCAGCCACTCGTTCCCGTACGGCGGATCGGGCTCCCAGAAGGCGCCCCCATTGACATACGGGCGGCCCTGCACCGGCGGCAGGACGTTCGGCAGCATGTCCCGCGTGACGTAGGTACCTTCGATCCGTTCCCGCCAGTCGGGATAACGCTCGCCGATGTCCGCGTGCAGGGCTTTCAGTGACTCGCGTTGGGTGGTTGTCACCGGTTCTTCGAGCACGACCAGGTAGTCAATGTCGCTGCTGCCGCGGTCGAAATCACCGTAGGTGAGCGAGCCGGTAAGCCAGAACGCAACCAGCGAATCACCCAGGATAGAGTCGATTCCGCTGGCGAGGCGCACGAGTATGTCGCTGACATCCTGGTGAGGCGTGAGTCGTGCAATGTGGTTCAAATCCATCGAGTGCAGATCCTTTCCCGTAATCGGGATTCTACCGTTCATGCGGTCATCCCGTAAGATGAATCTGAAGCGTTCGAGGGAGGGCTCAATGATGGACAAGCGAGCGTTCGATATCGACGAGGCCATGCGGCGAATTGCAGTGGCGGTCGAACCGTACCCGAAGGCGGCGATGTTCGAGTTGCGCGAGCAGGGATACGCAACGGCCTTCGAGCAACTCATCGCCTGCCTGCTTTCCGTCCGTACCCGTGACGAGGTTTCGGTGCTGGCCGCGCCGCGCCTCTTCGCCGTTGCCCGCACCCCCGACCAACTTGCCGGCCTGCCGGTGCCGGAAATTGCCGGATTGATCCGCGATGTGACCTTCGGCCCGCGCAAGGCCGAACAAATCCGCGAGATCGCGCGCCGCGTGCGCGACGAGTTCGATGGCGAGCTGCCCTGCGACGCGGACGTGATGCAATCGTTCGCGGGGATCGGCCCCAAGTGCGCCAACCTCGCGCTCGGCGTGGCCTGCGGCGAGGCGCGGATCAGCGTCGACATCCACGTCCACCGGGTCACGAACCGCTGGGGCTACGTCGCGGCGAACACCCCGGAGCGGACGATGGTCGAACTGGAAGGCGTCCTCCCCGATCGCTATCACGTCGAGATCAACCGCCTGCTGGTCCCGTTCGGCAAGCACGTCTGCACCGGCGTGCGGCCCAAATGCTCGACCTGTCCCATGCTCGACATGTGCCGGCAGGTTGGCGTCACCAGTCACCGTTGACGGCTCGTCGAACCCGCGCGCGAGGTCGACAGCATCGGCGGGTGCAGGTAGAGTCAACGCCATACGGAACGCCCGTGGCTCCCATAAGCGCGGAAGCGGTTCGCCACCCCAGCCGGTCAGCGCTGGCGCGAACACCCAGGCTTCCCTTCCCACGGTCGTTCCAAAACCCAACGAGTGAACATCGAAAGCCGGAAGAAGACTCCTGTCGCCAAGAGCGCAGGGGACGGATGGAGTTGTGTCGAATATGG